>NZ_JBHVJC010000027.1:0-136370 GCF_042799315.1 Streptomyces sp. NPDC057702
CGAGGCTTTCGAATCGAATTCCGGCATGCCGAAATCCATCCCGTTCAGGGGCCGTGCGGTAGTGGTGTGCCGCCGGTGCGGCGCGAAGCGCTGCCGTACTGTCCAGGTGGATCGTGCGGCAACCCGGAGAACACTACATGACGCTTCGACGCGTCTCAAACCCGTGGCGGCGTCCTTCGTTCGGGGAGTACGGTCGCCCGCATGACGATGCGCGTACACACCCTGTGGCGGGCCGCCTGACGGCGGTCCACACCGTGTGCGTACGCACCAACCAACGGCCGCCGGATCCGGCGGCCGTTTCGCGTTGTCGAAGCCTCGCTTCGCTCCCCCGGCCGGCCGGGGACGGCGGCTCCGATCCGGTGGGAGACACCAGTGATGGCGGAGACGACGGAGATGGCGCCGGCGGCGGGCGGCGAGACCGGTGGGCGCGGGGCGGCCACGCCGGCGGCGGGTGCGGAGCGGGCGACGACCGGGGCGCCGGCTCGGGCGCGGATCTTCAGTGGGGTGAAGCCGACCGGGCACCTGACCCTGGGGAACTACCTGGGGGCCGTGCGGCGGTGGGTCGTGGAGGACCAGCACCGGGCCGACGCGTTGTTCTGTGTGGTGGACCTGCACGCGCTGACCGTCGAGCACGACCCGGCGCGGGTGCGGCGGCTCAGTCGGCAGGCCGCGACGCTGTTGCTCGCGGCCGGGCTCGACCCCCAGCGGTGCACGGTGTTCGTCCAGAGCCACGTCGACGAGCACGCGCGGCTGGCGTACCTCATGGAGTGCCTGGCGTCCGACGGCGAGATGCGGCGGATGATCCAGTACAAGGAGAAGGCCGCGCGGGAGGCGGCGCGGGGCGGGAGCGTGCGGCTGTCGCTGTTGACGTATCCGGCGCTGATGGCCGCCGACATCCTGGCGTACGGGGCCGACGAGGTGCCGGTGGGGGACGACCAGGCGCAGCACGTGGAGCTGACGCGGGATCTCGCGCGGCGGTTCAACCAGCGGTACGGGGCGGTGTTCACCGTGCCGCGGGCCGTGCACCCGGCGGTGGCGGCGCGGGTGATGGACCTCCAGGACCCGACGTCGAAGATGGGCAAGTCGCACGCGGAGACCAGCGGGATCGTCTATCTGCTCGACGAGCCGGAGGTGGTGCGCAAGAAGGTGATGCGGGCTGTGACGGACAGCGGGGCCGAGGTGCGGTACGACCGGGAGGAGCAGCCGGGGGTGGCGAACCTGTTGGACGTCCTCGCGGCGTGCGCGGGTGGGCGGCCGGCGGAGCTGGCGCGGGGGTACACCTCGTACGGGGCGCTCAAGCGGGACGTGGCCGACGCGGTGGTGGAGACGTTGCGGCCGGTGCGGGAGCGGCACGCGCGGCTGTGTGCGGAGCCGGGCGAGGTGGACGCGGTGCTGCGGGCGGGGGCCGGGCGGGCTCGGGCGATGGCGCGGCCCCGGGTGGACGCGGCGTACGCGGCGGTGGGGTTGCTGCCGCCGGGCTGAGGGGCGGGCCCCGGCGGGGCCGGGCCGCTCCCGGTGCGTACGGGGGCGGCCCGGTGTGGGTCAGGCGCCGGAGGCCAGTTCGCGGCTGCGGTCGCGGGCCGCTTCGAGGGCGGCGATCAGGGCGGCGCGGACGCCGTGGTTCTCCAGTTCGCGGATGGCGTTGATGGTGGTGCCGGCGGGCGAGGTGACGTTCTCGCGGAGCTTGACCGGGTGCTCGCCGCTGTCGCGGAGCATCACCGCCGCGCCGATCGCCGCCTGGACGATGAGGTCGTGCGCCTTGTCGCGGGGCAGTCCGAGCAGGATGCCGGCGTCGGTCATGGCCTCGACCAGGAAGTAGAAGTACGCCGGGCCGGAGCCGGAGAGCGCGGTGGTGGCGTCCTGCTGGGACTCGGGGACGCGCAGGGTCTTGCCGACGCCGTTGAAGATCTCCTCCGCGTGGCTCAGGTGTTCCTCGGTGGCGTGGCTGCCGGCGGAGATGACGGACATGGCCTCGTCGACCAGGGCCGGGGTGTTGGTCATGACGCGTACGACCGGGGTGCCGGCGGTGAGGCGTTCCTCCAGGAAGGAGGTCGGGATGCCGGCCGCGCCGGAGATGACGAGCCGGTCGGCGGGCAGGTGCGGGGCCAGCTCGTCGAGGAGGGCGCCCATGTCCTGGGGTTTGACGGTGAGGATGAGGATGTCGGCGGCCCTGGCGGCCTCGACGTTGCTGACCGGCTCGACGCCGTGGCGCGCGCGCAGTTCGGCGGCGCGTTCCGGGCGGCGGGCGGTGACCAGCAGGTGGGCCGGGGACCAGCCGCCACGGATCATCCCGCTGAGCAGTGCCTCACCGATCTTGCCCGTGCCGAGCACGGCGACCTTCCGCGTCATGGCGCTCACCTCATCCAGTGCTGTCCGGAGCCGGCGGAGGGGGTGCCTCCGCCGGCGGCGTCAGGCGGCATCCTCGCACCGGGGGCCGGATCGCGGTGCGCGTGTCCGGCTGGCGGTACGCGGGCGCGGGCGCTGGGGCGCGGACGGGGTGCGGGGGCCCGGGTGGGGTGCGGGGGCGCGGGCGACGCATGGGGGCGGGTGGTGGTCGGGCGACGGGTGGTGGTCGGGGCGTGCCTGGCCCTGGGGCTGGGCGGGGTGCGTGGCGGGCCCGTACCGGCGAGCGGGGTGGGGGCGGCCCGCGGGTGCTCCGGTTCCGGAGGGCGGGGGGCGCAGGCGGGGCGCCCGGGTCACGGGGTGCTCTTGCGCGCGGGCTGGTGGGCGCGGGGTGCGGGCGGGGCGGCGGGGTCGGTCGGCGAGGGGGGAACGGCCGGCGGGGTGGGGCGGCTCAGGGGGCCGGGCCACCAGATGGCGGGGCCGATGTCCAGGGCCAGAGCGGGGACCAGGACGGTGCGGACCAGGAAGGTGTCGAGCAGGATGCCGACGCCGACGAGTACGCCGAGCTGCGCCATGGTGACCAGCGGCAGGACCGCGAAGACGGCGAACGTCGCGGCGAGCACGACGCCGGCCGAGGTGATGACGCCGCCGGTGCCGGTGAGGCCGGCGAGCACGCCCCGGGCGTGGCCCAGGCGCGCGGTCTCCTCGCGGACCCGCGTCATGAGGAAGATGTTGTAGTCGATGCCGAGGGCGACGAGGAACACGAAGCCCATCAGCGGGGTCGACCAGTCCATCGCGGCGAAGTCCAGCACGTGGGTGAAGAGCAGGTGCGAGGTGCCGAGCGCGGCGGCGTACGAGACGACCACGGTGGCCAGCAGCAGCAGCGGGGCCACCAGGGAACGCAGCAGCCAGATCAGCACGGCCAGGACGACGAGCAGGACGACGGGGACGACGGTGGTCAGGTCGCGGTCGGCGGCGCGCTGGGTGTCCAGGGTCTGCGCGGTGGTGCCGCCAACCCGCGCGTGCGCGCCGTCGACGGCGCGGACCGCGTGGCGCAGCGCGTCGACGGTGTCCTTGGCGGCGGCGCTGTCCGGGGCGTCCTTCAGGGTGACGGGGAAGGTGGCGAGTTCGTGGTCGCCGTCGCGTACGGGGCCCTCGGCCTCGCCCACCCGGGCCACGCCCGGTACGTCCGCCGCGGTGGCCCTGACCCGGGCGAGTTGGTCGCCGTCGGCGCGGGTGACGATGGTGGCGGGGTCGGATGCGCCGGAGGGGTAGTGCGCGGAGACGCGTTCCTGGGCCACGACCGATTCGGGCTTGTCCTGGAAGACCTCCGCCTGGCTGAGGCCCATGGTGATGCCGAGGGCGCACAGGGCGAGGGCGCCGGTGACGCCGAGGGAGGCGAGCCACGCCCAGCGCGGGCGGCGGGCGACGGCCGCGCCGATCGCGGCCCACGGCGTGCGGGCGGCGCGCGGGGCGGCGCCGTCGCGTGGGACGAACGGCCAGAAGACCCAGCGGCCCGCGATCACCAGCAGCGCGGGCAGCACCGTGACCATGGCGAGGAAGGCGCAGCCGACGCCGACCGCGCCGACCAGGCCGAGCGAGCGGGAGGAGTTGATGTCGGCGAAGGCCAGGCAGGCCAGGCCGACGGCGATGGTGCCGGCGGAGGCGAGGACGGCGGGTCCGCAGCGGCGCAGCGCGACGGCCATGGCGCGGTGGCGGTCCGCGTGCTGGTGGAGTTCCTCGCGGTAGCGGGCGATGAGCAGCAGGGCGTAGTCCGTACCGACGCCGAAGACGAGGACCATCAGGATGCCGGCGCTCTGCGGGTCGACCGGCAGGCTGGCGTGACGGGCCAGCAGGTACGTGGTGACCTGGGTGAGGACGGCGGCGAAGCCGACCGCGAGCAGCGGGAACAGCCACAGGACGGGGCTGCGGTAGGTGATCAGCAGCAGGGCCGCGACCACCGCGCCGGTGATGATCATGAGGGTGGAGTCGAGGGAGTCGAAGACCTCGACCGAGTCGACGAGGGAGGCGGCCGGGCCGCCGACCTCGGTGCTCAGGCCCGGTGGCGCCTGGGTGTCGGTGATCTCGCGTACCGCGTCGACGGCGTCGTTCAGGTCGTCGTCGCCGGCCAGCGGGACGGTGGTGATCAGGGCTCGGCCGTCGGTGGAGCGCTGGGCGGGGGCGATCTTCCGGCCCTTCGCGGCGACGGCGGCGAACCGTTCCCGGTCGGCCTCGGCCTTGGCGTGGTCGGCGGGGGTGAGACCGCCGGCGCGGGTGTAGACGGCGACGGCGGCGGTGAGTTCGTCGGTACGGAACGTCTCCAGCTCGGTGTTCACGCGGGCCGATTCGGCGGCGCGCGGCAGGAAGGCGTTGGGGCCGTCGTTCTCGACGTCGCCGAGCTTGCCGGCGAGCGGCCCGAGCGCGACCACGAGGATCAGCCAGGCCACCAGGACGGCCCACTTCGAGCGGCGTCCACCGGGGAGGGTCGGGAGCCGGTCGCTCCACGCGGGCATGGGTGGTCTCCTTCGGAGTGGGAGTGAGGTGTGCGGGGGATCGCGGTAGGTCGCTTCCGTGCGGAAGGTACGGCCGGGAGTCGCAGCTCCTGGCCGTACGGCGTTTCGGGGCGGGGTTACGGCTGGCCGCCGTGGGGTGGGGTGCGTTGTGGCTGGGTGCTGGGGCGGCTGACGCTGTGTGGTGGGTGGGGCGCCGGGGCGGCTGATGCCGTGAGGTGGGGGGCTGATGCCGTGAGGTGGGTGGGGCGGCTGGGCGCCGCTTGGGTGGTGCGGCTGGCTGGCCGCGAGGGGGGTGCTTCGCGGCTGGCCGTTCGAGGGTGGGTTGTGGCTGGCCACTGTGCGGTGGGTGCGGGGAGTGCGGTGTGGCTGACCGCCGGGGCGGCTGGCGCCGCGAGGGGGTGCTTCGCGGCTGGCCGCCATGGGTGACCGCGTTGTGGCTGGTCGCCGTAGGCGGGGTGTGTTGTGGCTGGCTCGCCGCTTGGGCGCGGGGTGTGGGGTGTCGCTGTGGCTGGGTGGCGGGTCGGGTTGTCGTGTCGCGGTGGGTGGCCGCTCGCGGGCCCAGCGAGGTGGGGGCGGGTCGCGCGGGGCGGTGGGTTGGCCGTGGGTGGTGTGGGGGCGTGGGGTGCGGGTGTGTGGTGTGCGGGTGTGTGGGGTGCGGGTGCGGGCTGGACGTGGGGGCCCGGGCCGGGTGGTGGCGGGTGGTTGGCGCGGGGCCGGGTGGTCGGTGGGCCTCGCGTGGGGCGTACGGCCCGTGGGGTGCGGGTTCGTGGCTGGATGTGGGGCGCGGACGCGGTCGGGCGTGGGCTCCGCGCTCGGGGTGGGTGCGGTCGGGTGGGCGGGGTGCGTGGCGGCGGCCGGGCTGGTGGGGGGCGGGGGTGCGGCGGTGGGTGTGAGCGGGGTGGCGCGGAGGGGCGGTGGTGGCGTGCGCGTGGGTGAGGCGTACGCGTGGGCGGTCGGGGTGGCGTCGGGGGCGGGCGGCGCCAGCCAGGGTGTGCCGGGTGGGGCGCGCCGACGTGGTTGAGGCAGGTCGGACCCGGGGGCCAGGCGCGGTTGCCGCCGGCCGGGCCGGGGTTGCTCAGGCCGAGGTCGGGGACGCCAGACGCCGTTGGGGCCGGTCGGACCGGGCCAGGGGCGCCAGGCGCGGTTGGGGCTGATCGGGCCGGGCGGGCCTGGGTGGGGCGGGCCAAGCGCGGTGGGGGTGGGCCCGCCACGGGTGGCCGGGGCTAGTCGGCCCGGGCCAGGCGCGCGGGACGGGGTACGCCAGGTGGCCCGGGGGGGGGCGGGCCAAGCGCGGTGGGGGTGGGCCCGCCACGGGCGGCCGGGGCCGGTCGCCCGGGCCAGGCGCGCGGGACGGGGTACGCCAGGTGGCCCGGGGGGGGCGGGCCAAGCGCGGTGGGGCTGGGCCCGCCACGGGCGGCCGGGGCCGGTCGCCCGGGCCAGGCGCGCCGAGTGTGGCCGGGGCTGGGCGCGCCGGGGGCGAGGCTGGCTGGGGCGGGTGGGTTACTCGACCTCGCGCATCATCTTCTCCATCGAGGTGAGGGAGAGTCGGGTCTGGGTGAGTTCGTCGAGGGTGCGGCGGTGTAGTTCAGTGGTGTCCTCCAGCAACTGGGCGTACTTCGCGGCGAGTTGCTTGTACTGTTCCTCGCGCGCGGCCACCATGCGGGAGCGCCAGGTCGCCGCGACCTGCCAGACGATCACGATGAGCAGCAGGAAGACGCCACCGGCGCCCACCGCTCCGACCCATTCCGCGCCGTCCTCCGCCGCGAGCGTCGTCATCTCCACGTTCACTGCCCTGTCCTCTTTCACGTGTGCGGGCCCCGCGGTCGTCGCGGGGTGCGGGCCGGTCACGGGCCCGCGGGTCGTCTCACCGGTTCTCGCGCGGGGCGTCGGCCGGCGCGGGGCGCGGGGTGGTCTCGGCGAGGGTGGCCGCCGCCGCCGCGATGACCTCGGGGGTCAGGCGGTGGGCGAACGGCGCGACCTCGAAGAACTTCATGGCCTTGCCGTCCTCCGAGAGCTCCAGCGTCCCCACCACCAGACCCGCGGCCTCCAGCCGTTGGAGGTGCATGTGCAGCAGCGGGCGGCTGATGCCGAGGTCCCGGGCCAGTCGGCTGACGTAGTTCCGACCCTCGACGAGCGCCGCGATGATGCGCATGCGGTGCGGATTGCCGAGTGCGCCAAGGATCTTGAGCAACTCGTCTCCGGCCGGTTCTGGGACCGAGCCCATCTCGAACCTCTCCTGTTCCGTTCTGGTTCTCTACGCTGACACTCGGCGCGAACACCTGTCAAAGAAAACTGACACATGTCGGGGAGTGTTGGGGGTGTCTGCGGGTCGTCTCAGGGTTGTCCCCGATGCGGGTGCCGCTCCGCGCGGACCAGCCTCCCCGCACGGCCCGGCCTGTCACCTCCCGGACGCGGCCCGCGCGGCCCGATCCGCCCCCGACGCGCACCCTCCCACGCGGGCGGCACGGGCGGCGTCCGACGCGGGCGGCGCCCGGCACAACCGGTGTTCGGTACGACCGGTGTTCGGCACGGGACGGGCCCCGGTACGGGCGGCCTCCGACCCGTGGCGGGTCCGCGCCCCGTGGCGGGTCCGACGTCGCGCCGGCTCCAGCGCCCCGGAGCGGACCACCCGTCGTCGGCCCCCGCGTCGTGACGGACCCCGACGCCAGGCCCGCGTGCGCCCCGCGTCGGGTCAGCCCACATGACCTCGCAGGTAATCGACGTGCCCGGCGCCGGCCGGCAGGCTCTTCCCCATGACGCAGCCGAGCACCACGCACAGCACGCCGACCACCGCCACCAACCCCACCACCGACGCCACTCCCCTCACCCCCGCCGGCCCCGCCGCCACCGACAGCGCCGCGCTGACGGAGCGGACGCGGGCCGTCATCGAGGAGTACCTGCGGCGGGTGGCCGACCCCGGGCAGGGGCCGGCGGAGATCGCCGCCGTCTACGCCGAGGTCGTGGACTGGCAGATCGCCCCCAACCCGGTCGTGCCGTGGATTCGGCCGCGCTCCACGCGGGAGGACGTGGCCGGGCACTGGATCGAGCTGGCGCGGTACACCGTGGCCGAGGAGGGCGGCGCCCAGATCGACGCGTTCCTGGTCGACGGGGCGGACGCGGTCCTGACGGGGCACCTGCACGGCACCGTGCGGGCCACCGGGAAGACGTTCCAGTCGCCCTTCGCGCTGCGGCTGACCGTCGTGAACGACGAGATCGTGCGGCACCACATCTACGAGGACGCGCTGGCCATCGCCGCCGCGTGCACGCCCGACGGGGCCGGGGCCGCCGCGTAAACCGCGCACCGCACACCCCCGACGGGGCCGGCACCACCGCGTAACCCCAGGCCGCACACGCCCGACGGGGCCGGCACCACCGCGTAGCCCCGTGCCCCGCACACCCGTCGGGGCCGACCCGTCCGGGGCCGCCCGCGCCACGTACACCCGGGCCCGGCGGCCGGGCGGGCTCGGCGCCCAGAGGGGGCTCAGGGGCCGACCCCTACCCGCGCCCGGCGCCCGCCTCGGAGCCGGGTCCGGGTTCGGGCGGGGTGGACGTGCCCGGTCAGCGGCGCTTGCGCTTGTTCCGGCGGGCGGCGGGGTTGCCCGTACGGGTGGCGCGTAGCCGCTCGTGGCGGGTTCTGGCCTCCTCGTACTCGGCCCGGTAGCGCTTCTCGCGCGGGGCCTCGACGAGGCTGCGGCAGAAGTAGGCGAGCAGGACGCCGACGAAGCCGATGAGCTTGATGCTGCGCATGGACTTCTCGCTGGCCTCGTCGCGACCGCGCTCGCCCCGGCCGCCGCGCCGGCCCTCGCCCGAGCCGAGCTCCTCCATGGTGCGGCCGAAGGCGAGCGCGCTGCAGACCGCGAGCGCCACCACGAGCATGATGTTGATCAGGCCGCCGGCGTCGGAGACGGCCACCCCCTGGTAGGCGAAGACCAGCAGGAAGGTGCCCACGGCGGCGGCCAGCAGGGTGCCGAGCGAGAAGGCGACGCGGCGCAGCGCGTACCCGCCGTCGTGGTGCACCCAGGTGGTGCCGAAGAACCGGATCGTCTCCGGTTCGGGCCCCGTGTCGGCGCTGGCCGTGGCACCCGTCGCGGCGTCGGCACCGGGAACCGCCTCGCCCGCGCCGGGCTGCTGCTCATCGCTCATACCGTCGATTATCGCCGGTAGGCGGGCTCGGTCCCGCGCCGGTCCCGTACGCCGTCTAGGCTTTTCGCTCAAACGCGCGTGCGAGGGGGTGGGGCGGTGCCGTTGGGTTCCGGTGATCCGGAGGCCGTCGGGGACTACCGGCTGCTCGACCGCCTCGGCTCCGGCGGGATGGGCGTCGTCTACCTCGCCCGCTCCGCCTCCGGGCGGCAGGTGGCCGTGAAGGTGGTGCACTCCCAGTTCGCCGAGGACCAGGAGTTCCGTGCCCGTTTCCGGCAGGAGGTGGCGGCGGCCCGGCGGGTGAGCGGGGCGTTCACGGCGCCGGTGGTGGACGCCGATCCGGAGGCCGAGCGGCCCTGGATGGCCACGCTGTACGTCCCCGGGCGCACGCTCGCCGACGAGTTGGCCAGCCGCGGCCCGCTGAGCGCGGCGCGGCTGCGCCGGCTGGCGCTCGGGCTGGTCGAGGCGCTGCGTGACATCCACCGCGCGGGCGTGGTCCACCGCGACCTGAAGCCGGCCAACGTGCTGATCGCCAGGGACGGGCCGCGCGTCATCGACTTCGGCATCTCGCGGGCGGCCGACGACCAGGCGCTGACGGTGACCGGGCGGGTGCTGGGCACGCCGCCGTTCATGTCGCCGGAGCAGTTGCACCGGCCGCGCGAGGTGACGGCGGCCTCGGACGTGTTCTCGCTGGGCGCGCTGTTGGCGTACGCGGCGCTGGGGCGCGGCCCCTTCGACGCGGACAGCCCGTATCTGACGGCGTACCGCGTGGTGCACGAGCCGCCGTCGCTGGCCGAGGTGGCCCAGCCGCTGCGCGACGTGCTGGCCCGTTGCCTGGCCAAGGACCCGGAGCTGCGGCCCGAACTCCCGGAGCTGGCGCGGCTGTTCACGGCGCTGCCCACGCGTGGGCCGGTGCGCGTGGCGGGGGGCCGGTCGGCCGAGGTCCCGCCGGCGGGCCGGAAGGCGGCGGGCCCGGGGGCGGCGGGTCGGCGGGTCGGTGCCTCGCCGGTGACCGGCGGCCCGGCCGCCGGTGGCGGTGGTGGCTCGGCGGGGGCTGGTCCCGCGGGCGGCACGGGCGAGCGCGCCGGCGAGCGCGGGGGCGGGGTTGGGCGCGCGCGGGCGGACGCTGTGGACGGCGCGGACGCGGGGGCGGCAGGCGGGTCGGCGGGTTGGCGGCGCGGCCTGCCGCGCTGGCCACGGGGCCGGTGGCCGCGCCGGGCGCTGGGTTCGCTGGCGTCGGTGACGGCGCTCGCGCTGGGGTGCGGGGCGTTCCTGCTGTACGGCCCGGACGACGAGGGCGTACGCACCAGCGGGGAGGCGGCCAGCGGGGTGCGCGCGGCGGCGCTGCCTGCGGGTTGGCGGCCGTGGGAGGTGTCGCTGCACGCGGCCGGGGTCATGCCGAGGCCCGGCACGGGCCCGCTCGGCGAGGTCTTCGACCCGAGGTGCCTGGCCCGCGGCGTCCACCTGTACTGCGGCGGGATGGGCTTTCCCACGGTGCGGCTCGACGCGCGCTCGGGGCGGCTCGACTGGCGGACCGACGCGCTGGGCGACCCCGCGGAGATGACCAGCGGCAGCCAGCCGATCGGCCTGCGCGGCGGGCTGGTCCTGGTCCACGACGCCGCCGGCGAGGGACGGGCCCGGCTGGTCGCGCTGCACGCGGACACCGGCCACGAGGCGTGGTCGCGGCCGGTGAGCGACGGCACGGACGCGGTGCTCGCCGGCGACCTCGTCGTCGGCAGCGCCCCGGACGACGGCACGATCACCGCGCGCCTGGCGGCCACCGGCGCACTGCGCTGGACCTTCCCCGTACCGGCCGGCCACACCTGCTCGCCGGTCGGGCTGGCGGGCGTGGCGTACGCGCTGTGCTGGCCCGTCGACGGGGGCGACGGCACGACGTCGGTACGCCGGCTGGACCCGGTCAGCGGGGCGGCCACCGAGCTGGCCCGGTTGCGCGACGTGGACGAGCCGCTCGGTACCGACGGCCGGGACCTGCTGTTCCTGCGTTACCAGGACCGCGAGGGCGCCCCGTACCAGAGCCTGGTCCGGCTCGACTCGACCACCGGCGCGCGGCGCGAGGTGCGACTGCCCCGGCTGGCCCTGGGGCACGCCGCGCTCGCCGGCGGCCGGCTGTTCTTCATCCAGAGCAGCGGCCGGGTCACCGCCGTCGACCCGCGCACCGGCCGGACCCTGTGGAGCAGCCCCTCCGACGTCGAGCGGCTGGGTACGCCGTCGGTGTCGGCGCGTGAGGAGACGGTCTACCTGTGCAACGGCAGCGGGCGCGTCCTCGCGCTCGACCTGCGCGACGGCGACGAGCGCTGGCAGACGGGCCCGCGCAGCGTGGACAGCGGCTACGGGATGTCGATGGACACCAGCGTGGTGCTGCGGGTCGGCGGGGCGCTGGTCGCGTCGGCGTCGGACGGCACGCTGTTCTCGGTCGACCCGAACGCCCCGCACGCGGGCTCGTGAGCGTCCCACCAGCCGGTCGGGCACGTGGGTCGGCCGCGCGGGGTGGTCGGGCGCGAGCCGGGCGGCCGGCCGCGCAGGTCGATCCGGTAGGCCGGGCGCGTGGGACGGCCGGTCGTGGGTGGTGGCGGCTCGGGCCGTCGGGACGCGAGAGAAGGAGAAGGTGCCGGGATGGTCGCGACACTGCGGATCGAGGCGTTCGTACCGGCCGGCGCGCCGGTCACCGAGCCGGTCACCAAGTTCGGGGGCCAGCCGGTGTGGCTCGCCGAGCCTCGGTGGCCGGTCAACGACGCGTGGGGGGAGCCGATGCGGTTCGTCTGCCAGATCGAGCTGGAACCGGTGCTCGGCGCCGTGGGGCGCGGCCGGCTGGCGTACGTCTTCGTGACCCACGCGGACCACGGCGACGACACGTTCTTCGACCCCGACGTCGTCTTTCCCGACGAGGGCGCGAACGCGGTCGTCGTGCAGCCGGGCGGTGGTTACGCCGGTACGACGCTCCCGCTGGCCACCGGGCCCAGCCTCTACCACGCCGAGGACGGGTCGCCGGCCGAGTACACCGTCCGGCTCCGGCCGGCCGAGGACCCCGACGCCCGACCCCGACACGCGGGCGGGCCCGAACCGGCGGCGTCGCCGGCCGCCACGGGAGATCGGCACGCGGAACCGATCGACGGCGACAAGATCGGCGGAACGCCCGCGTTCTTCCAGGGCGACGACTGGCCCGACGCCGGCCCCTGGAAGCTGTTGTTGCAGCTCAACTCGAACTTCCAGCCGTTCCACCTGCATCTGGGCGCCGCGCCCACGGCCTTCGCCTTCGTCTCGCCGGACGCCCGCCAGGGCCGGCTGCTCGTCCAGGACTCCTGACGGACCACCCGGCCGGTACGCCACCGTCGCCGACACACCGGCCTCTCCCCACCCGCCGACCCGCCGGGCCGGCGCGACCCGCGGGCCTGCCGGGCCGGTGTGACCCGCCGACCCGCCGACCGGGTCGGGCGGGTCAGCCGGTCAGCCGGTCAGCCGGTCAGCCGCAGGAGGGTGCGACGTACCCGTCGCTGCCGGTGCGGACGTAGGTGTCGGAGACGTACTGGCCCGGCGCGATGCTGTCCCAGACGTTCGACGTGCCGTACGGGCCCGAGACGTTCTGGCCCCGGCGTTGGCAGCGGATGCGGACCCGCGCGTTGTAGGCGAGCACCTTCACCACCGGGCTGGTCGTGGTCGGGCCGCTGCGGACGTTGACCCGGTAGCCGGGGGCCACCGGGTAGGTGGCGTCGCTCGCGCCGGTGACCGGGCCGCCGGCCGCGCCGCCGGTCCCCGCCGCCAGCGCGCCGACGTCAGCGGCGGGCGCCGCCGCCGTGGTCACTCCGGTGCCCGTACCCGTCACCGTGTCGTCTTCTTCCGTGGCCATACGGCCCTCCCCCGTGAGCGTTTTGTGTTGAGTCATGTCGAGACATGCGCAGGCTAGCAAGTCTCAACTGGCGCGCCCGTGTCATGGACTAAGCTCCGTGAGCCGCAATGTGCGGTCGAATTCACGGGGGTGGGGGAATGCCGCCGCTGCGTAGCGCGGGGACAGGCCCGGAAGCGGAAGATCCGCAATATGCGGGACAGTACCGTCTTGAGGCACGGCTGGGCGCCGGCGGCATGGGCGTGGTGCATCTGGCCAGGTCACCCTCGGGAATGCGACTTGCCGTAAAGGTCGTACACACAGAATTTGCCGCCGATCCGGAATTTCGGGCCCGCTTTCGCCAAGAGGTCACAGCGGCACGGAGAGTGAGCGGCGCATTTACGGCGCCGGTGGTAGACGCCGACCCTTATGGCGAACGCCCATGGATGGCCACGCTCTACATTCCCGGGCCCACGCTCGCGGAGCACGTGAAGCAGAATGGCCCGCTGTCACCGGACGAGGTACGCCGCCTCGCGGCCGGCCTCGCCGAGGCGCTGCGCGACATCCACCGGGCCGGCGTCGTGCACCGTGATCTCAAGCCGAGCAACGTGCTGCTGGCCGCCGACGGCCCCCGGGTGATCGACTTCGGCATATCGCGGCCCTCCGACAGCGATCTGCGCACCGAGACGGGCAAGTTGATCGGTACGCCGCCGTTCATGGCGCCCGAGCAGTTCCAGCGCCCGCGCGAGGTGGGACCGGCCGCCGACGTGTTCACCCTCGGGTCGGTCCTGGTGCACGCGGCGACCGGGCGCGGCCCGTTCAGCTCCGAGAGCCCGTACATCGTGGCGTACCAGGTCGTGCACGACGAGGCCGATCTCGCCGGCGTCTCCGACGACCTGTTGCCGCTGATCCGCGGTTGCCTGGCGAAGAACCCGGCGGACCGGCCGACGCCCGACGGCCTGATGTCGGCGCTGCGCGCGGGCGGGCACGGCCCGTTCGTGCCGCTGTCCACCCCCCGGGTGCCCTTCCAACGGGCGCCCTCCTCGCTGGAACGCGACATCGCGGCGGCGGGCGCCGACGCGTTGTTCGGCCCACACGCCGGGGACGGTGGGGAGAGTTCGGCGGGTTCGGCGGGTTCGGACGCGGGCTTCGGTGGGGGCGGCGCGGAGGCGGGCGGCGCGACGGGGGCGCCAGCGGCGGAGGCGCGTGGTGCGGCCGGCCCGGCGGGTTCGGCGGGAGCGGCGGGAGCGATCCCGGACGTCGACGGGTTCGGGGACGTCGACGGGTTCGCTGGCGGGGAGGGACCCACACACGTCCGGGCCGGGACGTACGCGGCGGGTGGGACCGGCGCACACGATCACCCCGAACAGGGACCCACCGAGGGCGAGTTGAGTGACGCGCACTCGGACGGCGACGCTGTCCGGGCGGGCCGGGGAGCGGGCGAGGCGGGCACTGGAGCGGGCGCGGACGCCCCGGGCGCCGGCGGTGGTTCGGGGGTGATGGCGGGTGGCGAGGTGTGGCCCGACGCCTCAGCGGAGGGCGCGAAGGGTTCGGGGCGGGCGGGACGTGCGGGGCCGGTCGTGGGCGGGCGGCGCGGTCGGCGCGCCGGACGGCGCGCCGGGGCCGGCCCCTCCCGCGTGCTGGCGAGGCTGGGCCTGGCCGGGCGGCCGGTCAGGTGGCTGGCCGCCGCGGCGGCGCTGGTCGTCCTGCTCGGCGCGGGCACGGTGTGGACGCTGCGGCAGATCGACGACTTCGGCTCGAACCCCGACCCGACGCGGCCGGCCGCCGCGGGCGACTCGTGGCGGCCGTGGCGGATCGCGCTGCGCGACGCGGCGGGACTGCCGGCGGCGCGTGACGACAGCGCGCGGATGACGTTCTGCGACTACGGCGAGGGGGCGCTGTACTGCGCGCAGCGAGGCATCACCACGGCCCGACTCGATCCGCGCCAGGGCCGGTTGCTGTGGTCCACGGACGGGCCCGCCACCGGCGCGGCGGGCGAGTCCAGACCGGCCGGCGACGCCACCACCAGGGACGCCGACGCCGACACCCCGGGCGGCGATCCGGCCACCGGAGCGCCGGCCGAGCCCGACCAGGTCGTCGCGGGGCCGCCGTCGGCCCCGGTGTTCGCCGCCGGCCTGGTGCAGACGCTCTCGCCGGACGGGACGCTGCTGACGGCCCGGGACCCGGCGAGCAAGCGGCAGCGGTGGACGCGCGAGGTCTCCGCGTACGCCGGCCGGGTCTACCGCGCGGGCGATTCCGTACTCCTGGTCGCCGCCGACGGCACGGTGACCTCCATCGACGCGGCCACCAACCGGCCGCGCTGGAGCCACCGGGTCGCCGCGCACACGCTGCCGGTCTTCACCGCGTTCGGCTCCGGGAGACGGGCGTACGCGATCAGCACCGCGCCCGACGGCGCGCACACGCTGGTCAGCGCGATCGACCCGGTGCGCGGCACGGTGCACTGGACGCGCACGCTGAGCGGTGACCTCACGCCGGTGGGCGAGGCGGGCAACGGGGTGGTGCGGTTCGCGGCCAGCGACACCGAGTCGCGGACCACGGCGGTCCTGCGGTACGACCCGGCGCGCCGCACGGAGCGACGGGTTCCGCTGACGGTGCCGCTGCACGCGTCGAGCATCGCGACCAGCGACGAGATGGTCTACCTGCTCGGCTACGACGGTGGCCTGGTCGCCGTCGACACCCGGCCCGGCGCGCCGAGGCGGCAGCCGTGGCGGCTGGAGACCTCGGTCAGCAACGCGTCGCCGCTGGTCGCCGCCGGGGACCGACTCTACTTCTCGGCCGCCGACGGCCGCCTGTTCGCCGTGGACGGCGTCGGCGGCCGCCTCCTGGGCCAGACCCCACCCCGCCCCGGCCCCGCCAAGAGCGGTTACCTGGACCAGCTCCCCGCCCCCGTCGCCGCCGAGGGCAAGGTCTTCGCGGCGGCCCCCGACGGCTCCCTGTTCGCGGTCGACGACCGCGTTCCGTCCCGCTGGTAGCGCGGTCTCCGCTGGACGCGGGGGCGGCGGGCCGGGGGTGCCGCTCCGGTGGCGGGGCGCCCTTCCGGGGCGACGGGGCGGGGCCGCCGCTCCACGGGCGGGGTGCCCTGCCGAGGGCGGGCCGGCGCCCGGGGTGGGCTGGGACGGGTCGCTCGGGGCGGTGACCGGCGCGGCGAGTTGGTGCGTGACGGGCTGGCGCCCGGGGCGCCCTCCCGGGGGCGGTTCACCCGCGTCGGGCCGGAACTCCCCGGCCGAGCCCAGCCGTTCGCAGGCGGCACCGCGCCTGTCGGGTCCGGCCCGGGGGGTACGCCGCGAGGTCGGCGAACGGTGTGGCGGGGCGGGTCGGGGCCCACAGGGGGCCGCCCCCGTCACGGGCGCGTCGGCTCCCGGTTGAGCCGCTCCAGCGCCCGGTCGAAGGCCCGGGACCAGACCCGGTCCACGCGCGCCAGCACGACGACGGCGAGCAGGCGCAGGGCGGGGACGGCGCTCGCCGCGCGGAAGGCGCCACCGGCGACGCGGGCGCGAGCACGGCCGTCGGGATCGACATGGGGGCGGACGGTGGAGCCGGCACCGGGGCCGGCGCTGAGGCCGGTACTGGTGACGGCACTGGTGACGGTGAGTCTGGCGGCGGCCAGGTCGGCCGGGGTGAGGTCGGCGGTGCTGAGGTCGGAAGGGGTCGCGGGGTCGCTGGTGTCGGGCTCGTCGGCGAGGCGGGCGGGGCCGGGGGCGGCGACGTCGCTGGCCGCCGGGTCAGCCGGAGCGCCCTCGTCGCCGCCGGGCTCACCGACCCGGTCGGCGGGGCTGAGGTCGGAGGGGGCGGCCGGGTCGTCCGCGTCGGACCCGTCGGCGAGGCCAGCGGCGTCGGTGGCGGCCGGGCCTGAGGCATCGCCGCAGGTCAGGTCGACGGTCGCGAAGGTCGCCAGGGTGAACCGGGCATGGCCCGTCCGGCCTCGGTGGGTGCGCATCCAGGTGGCCACGCCCCGTGGCGTGCGCGCCGGGCGGGACGCGTCGGGGCACGTCTGTCGCCCGTCGCCCAGGCAGTGCGCGACGTAGCGGGTCGTGCCGTACGGGTCCCCGCCGGGCGAGCGGGTGGGCGCGTCGTTCACGGGTGGGACTCCTCACGTACGGGGGCGGAGGCGGGGAGGGACACGGCGACGCGCAGCGCGTCGATGGCGGCGGAACCCGCCGACCCGGCGGGCGCCCAACGCCGACGGTGGACGACCCGACGACACCGGCACGGGCTCAACTCGCCTTCCGCTAGGGCCACTTCGCTCCCGCCCACCCAGCCGCCGTCCAGTACGAAGGTCAGCCGTACGGGCTGCCCGGACGCGGCGAGTTGACGGTGGGCGACCAGTACGCGGCAGCGCGGCGGCAGTCCGAGCCCGAGGGCGTACGCGACCCGCGCGGCGGCATCCCGCACGGGTTCTCCGGGCCGCAGCAGCACCCCCGGCAACCGCCACGGCGCGTCACCCGCGCGCACCTGGAGCACCCGGGGCCAGCCCGCCGACAGGTCACCGGGCGCGTCAGCGTCGGCCGGCCGCCAGACCAGCAGGTCCACCCGGGCCACGGCCGCGCTCACCGCCGCCCCCTCTCGGCGAGCGAGCGTACGTCCGCCAGGCCGAGCCCGCAGTCCTCGGGCGCCTTGCCGTTGGTGGTCATGATCCCGGCGTCCCCGTCACCGTCCGACCAGAAGAAGCTGCCGGCGCCGGCGAGCGCGTCCAGACCCACCTGCACCCGCCCCGCGTTGGGCCCGAGCCGCCCCCGCCCCACGAGCGCCTGGTCGAACAGGCTCATCTCGTAAGCGAGTTGGAACTCCACGTCCGTGGCCGGCGTCCACTCACACCCCGGATCGTCCCACCACGCGTCCGCGAGAAAGAACCGCAGCACGCCCCCGGAGACGGTCCGCACGGTGTGCTCCCCCGTCAACACCCGCGCCCGCGCCCCGGCCTCACCCACGGGGCGCCTCCGGCGCGGGAGGCCGGCGGACGGCGGGGGCGTTCCGCCGGGGGCGGGGGGCTGGCGGTGGGGCTGGTGGGTCATCGGTGGTTCTCCCGTCCTGTGCGGGGAACGCGGGAACTCGTGCTCGCGACAGGGGACACAGCCGGCTACCTCCAAGGTGCTCGGCGCCCCCGTGCGTCAGATGGCCACCGGGGCGCGTCCTGCTCCTGGCGCGGCACTCCTCGGCACGCGCCCGTACTCTAGGCAACTGGCCGACTACGTACGGCGGCACCATGTCGAGCGCGGCGCCGCTGAAGACCTTTAAGCGGACCACCACAAGGGGCTGATACCTGTGGGCACACCCGAGCCGAACGTCTCTCTCGGCCGGCTGCACCGCGAGACCGGCTGGACATTGCGCCAGTTCGCGCAGCACGTGAATCGCCTGGGGACCGAGCGCGGCACTCCGCTGCGCTACCGCGAACCCTCAGTTCATCAATGGCTGGCCGGCTCACTGCCGAGGGAGGAGGTGCGACGCCTGGTCCTGGAGGCGCTGTCGCGCAAGCTGCGCCGGCCGATCACGCACAGGGAAGCGGGATTTCCGGCGGGCGAGGAACCGGGGGCCGGCCTGGGAACCGTCGAAGGGCTCATCGACCTCGGACGCCAGGACGTCGACCCCTCCCGGCGCGGTGTCATAGGGGCCAGCCTCTTCTCGGTGGCCGTCACCGTGCCCAACTGGCCGGATGTCGTGGCTCGTATGGAGGCCGTACAGACGGGCCACACACAGGCCATTGGGATGTCCGACGTCCACACGGTCATCGCCATGACGGAACGCCTTTCGGAGCTGGACGACCAGTTCGGCGGACGCCACGCCCGACCCATGGCGGCCGCGTTCCTGGTCAACACCGTCGCCCCCTACCTCAAGGCCGACGCCCCGGAAGCCGTCCGCAAGGCGATGATGTCCGCAGCGTCCGACCTGTGCTACCTCACGGGTTACATGGCCGTGGACGAGGGTTTCGAAGGACTCGCGCAGCGTTACTACCTCAAGGCGCTGGAACTCGCGGGCGCGTCCGAGGACTACCTCACCTACTGCACGACGCTGCGGGGCATGAGCGTTCAGGCCGTGGACCTCGGGCACGGCCGAGAAGCGCTGCGACTCGCCGATGCCGCGGCGGCTGCCTCACCACAGGCGGGGCCGCGCATGCGAGCCTTTCTCGCCGGTCAACAGGCCCACTCCGCAGCCCAGGTGGGCGAGCGCGCACGCGCCCTGCACCATCTCAGGGAAGCCGAATCCGCCATGGAGAAAGCCGAGAGCCGGGAGCGGACGTTCGGCTCCTACGACCCGGCCTCACTCCACTACCACGTCAGCCACGTGCGCCATGAACTGGGGGATTTCGCCGGCGCGGTGGACGCCATGCAGACCTCCGACAAGCTCACCGATGACGTCTACCGGCGGTCCCGAGTCAAGGAACGGGCCACCCTGGCGGAGTTCCAGTTCAAGCTGGGCCATCTGGAGGCCGCGTGCGCGACGTGGTCAGAAGCGCTGGACGAGTACCCACTCGTGCAGAGCGGACGCGTCGACCGCCGCATGCGGACGATGCTCTCCGCCCTCCGCCCACACCTCCGCAACCCCGTCGCGCGCGCACTCCACGAACGCGCGCGCCCCGTCGTTGCCAACCCAGTCACGTAACGGAACCCCGTCAGGGAGCGTAGCCATGCCGCACGCGCGGACGACCTTCAGCGAGATCGCCGACCACTACCGGGAGCGGATTCTCTCCGGCGCGCTGGAGCCCGGCTCCAAGCTGCCGTCGAGCGCGGAGTTGTCCGCGTCGTGGGAGGTCAGCGCGAGGACCGTGCGCCGAGCGCTCCAGGCACTGGCCGTTGAGCGGTACCTCCGCGCGACACCGCGCGGCACCTTCGTCGCCGACGAACCCCGGTGGACGCTGACGCCCAGGGACCGTCTCGTACGAGTGCGGCGCGCGGGGTCCTTCCTGGCCGAAGGGGAGACAAGCCGCGTCCTGAGCGCGGAGTCGACACGCGCGCCACTCCACGTCGCCGACATCCTCGACCTCGCCGAGGGCGACCAGGCCGTGCGGCGCGAGTGGGTCGCCGGGCGGGGCCGTACCCGTACCGCGTACGCCGTGACCTGGTACCCCGCCGCCTTCCTGGCGGTCGCGCCCGAGTTGCTCAACACCGCTCCGGGCCGGAATCACACCATGACCAACAAGGTGCTGGAAGCCACCGGGCGGACCATCACCCACGCCCGCGACGACATGCACGCGCGCAACGCGAACGCCCGGGAGGCCAACCACCTCGGCGTACCGACAGGCGCCACCATCATGGCCGGCGCGCACCGCTGGTCCGACGACGACGGCGTGATCGAGTACGGCGAGTGGTGCCTGCCGAAGCTGTTCACGATCGGCTACGAGTACCGGCCGGTGCCGGGCTGACACGCCCGGGCGGACGCCACGCCGCGTGGGGGTCAGCCGGTCAGGGCGCGCGTCGACCGCCGCATGCGGACGATGCTCTCCGCCCTCCGCCCACACCTCCGCAACCCCGTCGCGCGCGCACTCCACGAACGCGCGCGCCCCGTCGTTGCCCGCGCGCCCACAGGGCGGTGACGTTGACGGCGACACCGCACCCAATCGTTCGATCACCTCGGCCCGTCAGAGAGTCCACCAGAGGGGAGCAGCCACATGTGGAGCGGAACGCGAATGACCCACACCGGAGATGACAGGTGGGTGACATCGACGTACAGCACGGCGACCGGCCAGTGCGTTCAATGGGACCCCACACACGCAGCCGCCACCGGCACCGTCCCCGTTCGGGACTCCAAGGACCCCGGGGGCCCCTCTCTCGCCTTCGACGCGAGGGCATGGGCGTCGTTCATCGAGGGGATCAAGTCCGGCGGCATCGCCGCCTGATCGCGGTCGACAGCTCCCGCCAGCCCCCGCCCGTGCGCGGCGGGGGCTTGTGCTGGCGATGCGACATGCGACCCGCCCCGCACGACTTCGCCCGCCATGCCGGCTTCACGCTCGGGCGGGGAGCACCGTCCTCTCACTGGGACGGCAGCCCCGTCACCTCCTCGACCCAACGAAGGCACCCCGCCGCCCCCGCCTCGACGCGCACGGCGGAGACCTCCGGGTTCCGCCACGGGTGGGCGGCAAGAATGTGGCGCTCCAGATCGGGATAGCGCGCGTCCGTGGTCTTGAGCAGCAACCGCCACTCCTCCCCCTCACCGAACTCACCGTCGTGCCAGAACACGGACGTGGCGGGGATGATCTGCGCACCGGCCGCCAGCCGCGATCGCACCGCCGACCGGGCCAGCTCAAGGGCCTGCTCGCGCGTAGCTGTCGCGGTGGACACCTGAAGGACATGTGTCGCCATGCGATCGAGCGTAGACCGGCTGGAGCCAACCGATACGGGCTATCGCGCTCACCGCCCGACTCGCGAGCATTCTCGGCTGTGCGGACGCCACCGTACTGCGCGCGTTCGGCGTCTCGTTGGCCCGATGGGCGGCACCCGGCGCGCGGAATCCCGCCGCGTGATCGCGCTCGGCAGGGCCCAGCGAGATCGCCGACCACTACCGTGAGCGGATTCTCTCCGGCGCGCTGGAACCCGGCTCCAAGCTGCCGTCGAGTGCGGAGCTGTCCGCGTCGTGGGAGGTCAGCACGGCGACCGTGCGCCGGGCGCTCCAGGCGCTGGCCGTCGAGCGGTACCTCCGCGCGACACCGCGCGGCACCTTCGTCGCCGACGAACCCCGGTGGACGCTGACGCCCAGGGACCGTCTCGTACGGGTGCGGCGCGCGGGGTCCTTCCTGGCCGAGGACAGGCCCGGGCGGGCGCCCCGCCGGGCGGGGATCAGGCGGTCAGGGCGGCCAGGGTGGCGTCCAGGTCGGTGGCCTTGGGCTGGTTGTAAGGGAGTTGGGCGAGGATCTTGGCCATGCCGCAGGTGTTGGTGAGGGCGGAGAAGACGAGGCCGCCGGCGACGCCCGCGGAGAGCCAGCGGGCCGCGTTCCAGCGTCGGCCGGCGACGAGGCCGGTCAGGACGAGGGAACCGGCGGCGAGGCGGACCTGGCGGTCCATGGCCCAGGGGGCGCGGGTGTCGGCGGGGCGGTCGGTGTCGTGGCCGAGCCGCGTCCAGGCGGTGGTGCCGCCGGTGAGGGTGGCGGCGGTGATGCCCTGGTCGGCCAGGCGCTGGCAGGCCTGGGCGGAGCGGGCGCCGGAGGCGCACACGACGAGGAGGTCACCACGGTCCGTGGCGGCCCTCAGGGCCGGCAGGGCGACATCGAGGTGATCGAGGGGGATGTTGTGGGCGCCGGGCAGGTGGCCGGAGGCGTACTCGCCGGGGGTGCGCACGTCGATGACGGTCAGCTCGTGCAGGCGGGCGTGGGCCTGGTCGGCGGTGAGGGCGGTGGGTATCACGGGGACTTTCCTTCGCTCGGTGGGAGTTACCCCTTCGATAGGATACCCATGGGGGTATCTCGAAGGAGTGGTGGGTTGTGGAACTGGCGATGGCGGCTGAGGAACTGAAGACGGTGGTCAACAGACTGCGCCGGGCACAGGGCCAGATCGCCGGCGTGATCAAGATGATCGAGGAGGGGCGGGACTGTGAGGACGTGGTCACGCAGCTCGCGGCGGCGTCCCGGGCGCTGGACCGGGCGGGTTTCGCGATCATCGCGACCGGGCTCCAACACTGTCTGACCGATGCGGACATGGCCGCCTCCGGCGACCGGGAGCAGATGCGCGCCCGGCTGGAGAAGCTGTTCCTCTCGCTGGCCTGATCGCGGTCGGCGGCGCCCGGCCGCCCGCCTGGCCGCTCACGTGAGGGCGTCGACGAGCATGAGGGCCGCCACGGCCAGCAGGACGACGGCGAAGACGCGCCGCAACACGGCGCCGTCGACCTTGGCGGCCAGCCGTCTGCCGTCCCTGGCGCCGAGGATCGCCGCCCCGGCGAAGGGGCCGATCACCGCCCAGTCGAGGCCCGTGGTGGTGGCGCCTCGGGTGGCCAGGGAGGCCAGCGAGTTCGCCGAGATGACCATCAGGCTGGTGCCGACAGCGGCCCGCATCTCGAACGCCAACACGGTGACCAGGGCCGGGACGGCCAGGAAGCCGCCACCGACGCCGAGCAGACCGGTCAGCGCGCCCAGCCCGGCGCCGGCGCCGGCCGCCCTGGCGGGCCGTGGTCCGCCGGCCGCCGGGCCGGTGGCGCTTCGGCCGGCGCGGAGCATTCCGCCGGCGGCGAGCGCGGCGACGGCCGCGAACGCCACGGTCAGCACGGGCTGGGGCAGCCGGGACGCGGCGGCTCCGGCCAACGCGGCGGGCAGCAGCCCGGCCGCGGCGAACAGGGCGCCCGCCTTCCAGCGGACGTTGCCGGCGCGCGCGTGGACGTACAGGGCGGTGAGCGAGGTGGCGGTGACGATGACCAGGCTCGCGGTGGTGGCGGCGGCCGGGGTGAAGCCGAGCGGGTAGATCAGCGCGGGCACCGCCAGGACGCTGCCGCCCCCACCCAGCGCGCCGAGCGCCAGTCCGACCACGGCCCCCGCGATCAGGGCCAGGACCAGCGCGCTCACGCTATGCCACCGTCGCCGCTCCCCCGACCGGCGGCCGGCAGGCCCGTACACGCCCGGGCGGCCGTGCCGCCGGTGACGCCCGTGGCCGGAACGCCACGTCCCCCCAGCAGCTCGAACACCCGCCGGGAGCGGCGACCGGAGCGGCGGATCACGACCACCGGCCCGCCCGGCGCGGCTACCGGCCCACCCGGCGCGACCACCAGCCCGCCCCGCGCGGGTGCCGGCCCGCCCCGCGCCGCCCCTCGGAACCGCGCCCCGGCCACCGGGCGGAAAGGCCGCGCGCCGGGCACGGGCCCCAGGTCCCACCCCGGCGCCTCGCCGAGGTCCAGCGGAGCGGCCCCGCCGGCGTTGGTCTGCTGTCGGGCCCGGTGTCGGGCCTGGTGGGGGGTGTGGCGACCGGGGTGGCGGCGGAGGAACGCGAGCATCGTTTGATCACTTTCGTGCGCGGTACGGAACGGCGGGTCAGCCGGTGACGTCGGGGTGGACGAGGGGTAGCCCCGCCTCGGTGGCCGCGTCGAAGCCGTCGTCGACGGCGACCACGTCGCGGCCGGCGGCGTCCAGCAGGGAGGCCGCGATCGCGGCGCGCGCCCCGCCGGCGCAGTGCACCCACACCGTCCCGTCCGGCACCTCGCCGACGCGGCCGGGCAGTTCGTGGATCGGAACGTGGACCGAGCCGTCGATGAAGCCGCCCGCGCGCTCCGAGTCCCGCCGTACGTCCAGGACGACCACGTCGTCAGCGCTCCGGCGCGCCCCGGCGAGGTCGGCGAAGCGGGCGCGGGGGAAGGAGGCGAGCCGCTCGCCCGTACGGACCCAGTCGGCCGGATCGCCGGTCGCGGCGGCGGCCGGGCGGTCGATGCCCACCCGCGCCAGCTCCCGCTGCGCCTCGGCGACCTGCTCGGGCCCCGCCGCGAGCAGGGTGACGGGCTTGCCCCACGGGATGAGCCAGGCCAGGTAGGTGGCGAGTTTGCCCTCGCCCTCGAAGTTGAACGACCCGGCCACGTGCCCCTCGGCGAAGGCCATGCGGCTCCGCAGGTCCACCACCCACTCTCCGGCGGCCAGCCGGGCGGCGATCTCCTCGGCGTCCGCGCGCCTGGGCGGAGTGAGGTCGACCGGCGCGGGGCCCGCCGCGTTGGCCGGTCCCATGTGCGCGTAGTAGGCGGGTACGTCGTCCAGCCCGGCGAGCATCCGGGCGACGAACGTGTCGACGTCCAGGGTCAGCGCGTCGTTGGCCGTCCGCTCCCGGCCGATCGTGGTCGCGTCCCCCTCGGCCGGGGAGGAGGAGCAGAAGCTGCCGAAGCCGTGGGTGGGCAGGACCGGCACGTCGTCGTCCAACTCGCCGACCAGCCGGTGGACGGAGGCGTGTTGGGCGCGGGCCAGTCGCTCGGTCAGTCTCGGTTCCACCAGGTCCGGGCGGCCCACGGTGCCGATCAGCAGCGAGCCGCCGGTGAACGCCGCCACACCGCGCCCGTCCTCGGTGAGGACGTAGGAGGTGTGGTGCGGGGTGTGCCCGGGGGTGGCGATCGCGCGCAGCGCCAGCCCCTCGTCCACCGTCACCGTGTCACCGTCGGCGACGGGGGTGCGGGCGAACGCCACGTGGGCCCCGGCCGGCACCAGGTACCGGGCGCCGGTGACGCGGGCCAGCTCCAGGCCGCCGGTGACGTAGTCGTTGTGCACATGGGTCTCGGCCACGAAGGCGATCCGCACCCCGCGTCGGGCCGCCGCGGCGATGACCCGGTCGATATCGCGCGGCGGGTCGACGACCACCGCGGCACCGGGACCGCCGGCCAGATAGCTGCGGTTGCCCAGGCCCTCGAACTCCAGGGTGTCAACGAAGAACACGACTCACGACTCCTCTTGCGATGTACCCCCCGGGGTATCTGGCACTCACCCTAACAGTCATACCCAGGGGGGTATTCCGAGCCCACAAAACGCCCGTTCAGGGACGTGTCAGAGCCCCTACGGGCGCCCGTAGGGGTATAGCGGAGTCAACCGTTCCGCACTATCCGGGAGTGTCCGTGTCCTACGACCGCACCGTGCGCCTCGGCGCCGACTTCGCCACCACCGTCACCACCGTGCGCGAGGCCCTGGCCGATCAGGGCTTCGGCGTCCTCACCGAGATCGACGTCCGGGCCACCCTGAAGGCCAAGCTCGACCACGACATGGAGGACTACCTGATCCTCGGCGCCTGCAACCCGGCGCTCGCCCTCCAGGCCCTGACGGCCGACCGCGCCATCGGCCTGCTCCTGCCCTGCAACGTCGTCGTCCGCCGGGAGGGCGACAGCACGCTCGTCCAGGCCCTCGACCCCGGCACGATGGTCACCCTGACCGGCCTGCCCGCCCTGGAGCCGGTGGCCGCCGAAGCCACGGCCCGACTGGACGCCGCCCTGAACTCCCTCACCTGACCCGCCCCCGCCGGGCGCCTCCCGACTCCGCCGCGACCCGCTGGATACGCGGGGGCGCCTGCCCGTGGCGCGGGGAGCTCCGGGGCGGGGGGCGGCGTCCCGGGGTAGGCGGGGCGTACGCGTGCCGGCCATCTTCCGCGAGGCCGGTCGTGTCACGAACGCGTGTTCGCCGGCCGCCCGCACACTGGGGAGATGGCACACACCGAGGGAACCACGTCATCGTCCATGGCCGTCGGGCTCGTCGTCGGCATGCTGGTGGGCAACGCCGTCGGCATCACGCTCGGGGCGACCGTCCTCGACCTGGGGACCGGCCTGGTGCTCGGAAGCGGCGCGGGCGGAGTTCTGGGGATCGCCTACGCCATGTCCCGAAACGAACGGCGCGACTCCGCGTGAACCGCCACGACGGTCACTGAGACCCCGCGTCCGGCCCCCTGGTACGGGCCGCGGCGCGCCGCGTGCTGCACCCGCTCACCCTCGCGGAGCGTGAGGCATGCGGCCGTCAGGGCGGGGGCCGGGGGCCGTGCGTCGGGGGTCAGGGTCAGGCGTCAGGGGCCGGGGGCGGGCATCGGGGTCCGGCGTCGAGGGTCAGGGTCGGGCGTCGGGGACCCGGTGTCAGGCTCGGGGGCAGACATCGGGGGTCGGAGGCTGGGTGTCGGGGGCCAGCGCCGCCGCCGTCAGGGCGAGGTGTCGGGCCAGGAGCCCGGTCGTCGCGTCCGCGTCGCGGGCCAGGGCGGCCTCCTCCAGGCGGCGGTGTTCGCCGATGCCGTCACGGCGCGGGGCACGGTGGGCGGACCAGCGGCGGGCGGACCAGCGGCGGGCCAGTTCGCCGGCGACCCACACCCGGTCGAAGGTCTCCAGGAGGACCGGGTTGCCGCAGCCCTCCAACAGGGTGCGGCGGAAGAGTCGGTGAGCCTCGGACCAGCCGCCGCTGTCGTACTCGCCCCCTTCCGGTACGAACACCGGGGGCCGCGCCAGACGGTGGTGCGCGGCTCGCACCCGGGCCTCCCCGTCGACGTCGCCCCGCTCGATGGACATGCGCGGCATGACCGGTTCGACGGTCCGACGGCCCGACGGACCTCCGCGATCCGCTGCCAGCGGGTGACGGAGAAGGCCGGAACGGCGAACCCCCGGTGGGGCAACCGATCCGCCAGCCCGTCACCCACCACCCGTACGAGCGCCTCGCGGACGACGGCCACAGTCACGCCCTGGGCGCGGGCCAGGTCCCGCCGCTTGAGGGCGCCACCGGGCGCGTGGTCACCCCGCATGATCGCGTCCCGCAGGTGTGCGGAGACCTGCTCGGAGAGCATCCGCTTCCCGGGAGTGGCCGGGGGCGAGGCCGGCGCGGTGCGCTCCCCCCTCACGCGCCCCCCCTCACACGCGCCCCGCTCACACGCACACCCCCGCTCACACCCGCGCCACGCCGGACCGGGGCTCGGCGGCCGGCCGGCCGCCGGGCGCGTGCGACCTCGGCACTATTCGGGCACGGCGAAGAAGGCGCCGAGCAGGCACGCCAGCACGCCGACGCCCACCCAGCCGAGCACGATCCCGGCGGTGGCCATCCCCCAGCCGCCCTCGCCCCGTTCCCTCATCTGCTTGCGCGCGACGTAACCGAAGACCAGCGCGAGGACGCTGCCGATCCAGTAGATCCACACGATGCCCAGCACCATGGCGGCGATGGCCATCCCGTTGGTCCGCGTGGGCGGCGTGACGTACGGCGGGTAGCCCTGCCAGTGCGCGTGCGGCCCCGGCTGGTAGTACGGCGGCCCGGCCGGGGGGCCGGGCTGGCGCGCGGGCGGTTCCGGACGGCGTGCGGACGGGTCCCGGTCGGGCGGCGTGGCCATGGCGGTCCTCCTGACGGCGCGAACGTGGCGGCAGGTTGGCACGCCCCCCACGGGAGGGGTCCCGCCACACCGACCGTGCCCCACGCACCACACGGGCTCCTACGCGCCCCGCCGCCGCAGCCCTCCCCACCCCCACGAAAACGGCGCGGCTGCCCACGGAACAGCCGCGCCAACCCACCAACCCGCCAGAGGGCTCGACTCGCCAGCGGG
This sequence comes from Streptomyces sp. NPDC057702, assembly GCF_042799315.1. Taxonomy (NCBI): domain Bacteria; kingdom Bacillati; phylum Actinomycetota; class Actinomycetes; order Kitasatosporales; family Streptomycetaceae; genus Streptomyces; species Streptomyces sp. NPDC057702. Next base: position 27,792 of record NZ_JBHVJC010000027.1, read on the forward strand.
CTCACCCCGCCAACAACCCAACCCGCAACCCGCCAACCCGCCGGCAGCCAGACCCGGCGACAGCCACCCGCCAACTCGCCGGTCCGGCTCGGCGCCGGTTCGGTGCCGGTGCCGACCCGGCTCCACCCCCGCCCGGCAGGGCTCACCCCGCCAACAACCCAACCCGCCAACCCAGCCCGCCAACCCGCCCCCCCCGACAGCCAGACCCGGCGACAGCCGGACCCGAAACCCGCCCGCAGAGGGCGAACCCGCCCGGCGGCGCTCGCCTCACCCGGGCCCGGCGCCAGCCGAACCCGCCCGGCAGGGCTCAACCCGTCGGGCCCGGCGCCAGCCGAACCCACGCCCAGCCGAACCCCTCAGCCCAGCAACCCGACGTCCCGCACCGCGCCCTTGTCCGCGCTGGTGGCCATCGCCGCGTACGCGCGCAGCGCCTGGGAGACCTTGCGCTCGCGCGCGGCGGGGCGGTAGCCGCCGAGGCGCGCCAGGAGGGCGGTGCGACGGGTGGCCAACTCCTCGTCGGAGACCTGGAGTTGGATGGTGCGGCCAGGGATGTCGATGCGGATCAGGTCGCCGTCCTCGACCAGGGCGATGGTGCCGCCGGAGGCCGCCTCGGGGGACGCGTGGCCGATGGAGAGGCCCGAGGTGCCGCCGGAGAAGCGGCCGTCGGTGACCAGTGCGCAGGTCTTGCCGAGGCCACGGCCCTTGAGGAAGGACGTCGGGTAGAGCATCTCCTGCATGCCGGGGCCGCCCTTGGGGCCCTCGTAGCGGATGACGACGACGTCACCGGGCTTGATCGCCTTGTTGAGGATCTTGTCGACGGCCTCCTCCTGCGACTCGCAGACCACGGCCGGGCCCTCGAAGGTCCAGATCGACTCGTCGACGCCGGCGGTCTTCACGACGCAGCCGTCCTCGGCGAGGTTGCCGCGCAGGACGGCCAGGCCGCCGTCGGCGGAGTAGGCGTGGGCGGCGTCGCGGATGCAGCCGCCCGCCGCGTCGGTGTCCAGCGAGTCCCAGCGCTCGGACTGCGAGAACGCCTCGGCGGAGCGCTTGCAGCCGGGCGCGGCGTGCCACAGCTCCTTCGCCTCCTCGCTGGCCGAGCCGCCGCGCACGTCCCAGGTCTCCAGCCACTCCTTGATGCTGGCGGAGTGGACGGTGTGCACGTCCTCGTTGAGCAGCCCGGCGCGGTAGAGCTCGCCGAGGATGGCGGGGATGCCGCCGGCCCGGTGCACGTCCTCCATGTAGTACGACGTGCCCTGCGGCGTGACGTTCGGCGCGACCTTGGCCAGGCAGGGGACGCGGCGCGAGACGGCGTCGATGTCGGCCAGGTCGTAGTCGGCGCCACCCTCCAGCGCGGCGGCGAGCAGGTGCAGGATCGTGTTGGTCGAGCCGCCCATGGCGATGTCCAGGGCCATGGCGTTCTCGAACGCGGCGTGCGTGGCGATGTTGCGCGGCAGCGCGCTCTCGTCGCCGTCCTCGTAGTACCGCCGGGTCAGCTCCACGACGGTGGCCCCGGCCCGCTCGTACAGGTCCTTGCGGGCGGTGTGGGTGGCCAGCACCGAGCCGTTGCCGGGCAGGGCCAGGCCGATGGCCTCGGCGAGGCAGTTCATCGAGTTGGCGGTGAACATGCCCGAACACGAGCCACAGGTGGGGCAGGCGTTCTCCTCGATACGGAGGATGTCCTCGTCCGAGACGCTCTCGTTGACCGCGTCGCTGATCGCGTTGACCAGGTCGAGCTTGCGGACGGTGCCGTCGACCAGGGTGGCCTGACCGGCCTCCATCGGGCCGCCGGAGACGAAGATGGTGGGGATGTTCAGGCGCAGCGCCGCCATCAGCATGCCGGGGGTGATCTTGTCGCAGTTGGAGATGCAGATCAGCGCGTCCGCGCAGTGCGCTTCGACCATGTACTCCACCGAGTCGGCGATCAGGTCGCGCGAGGGCAGGCTGTAGAGCATGCCGCCGTGGCCCATGGCGATGCCGTCGTCCACCGCGATGGTGTTGAACTCGCGCGGCACCGCGCCCGCCGCCTTGATCGCCTCGCTGACGATGCGGCCCACCGGCTGGAGGTGGGTGTGACCGGGCACGAACTCGGTGAAGGAGTTGGCGACGGCGACGATCGGTTTACCGATGTCCTCGCTCGCTACCCCGGAGGCCCGCATCAACGCGCGGGCGCCCGCCATGTTGCGGCCGTGGGTGACGGTGCGGGACCTCAGCTCGGGCACGGTGCTCACTCCCTGGTGATGCCTGGCGCGTACGCCGCTGCGTACGTCGGGGCCTGCGTACGGTGTCGTCCGAGCCTACGCCCAGGCTCCAAGATCCGGACGGCTTTCCCGCGATGTGAGACGGGGTGGGCCTTGGGGGAACGCGCTCAGGAGGGGCCGGCGCCGAGCGGGTCCGGGTCAGTCAACAGGCGCTGCACACCGGGTCCGACCAGGGCGATCACCCGCTCCGGTGAGGCGTCGGCCAGCGGCTCCATCCGGATCACGTACCGCAGCATCGCGATGCCCACGAGCTGGGCGGCGGCCAGCTCGGCGCGCAGTCGCGGGTCGGGCACGTCCAGCTCGGCGGCGACGCGCGCGACCAGCCGGCTGGAGATCAGGTCGCGGAAGACGGCCGCCGCCGCCTCGTTGCCCACCGCCGAGCGGACGATGGCCAGCAGCGGCTCGCGGTGCTCGGGGGTCTCCCAGATGCCGAGGAAGAACCGGACCAGCCGCTCCCCCCGCTCCTCGACCGGGCCGGCCAGCAGCAGGTCGGGGGCTTGCAGCGCGGGTTCGAAGGCGCGCTCGATGGCGGCGGCGAAGACCTGTTCCTTGGTGCCGAAGTAGTGGTGGACCAGGGCCGGGTCCACGCCGGCGCCCCGGGCGATGCCACGGATGGACGCCCTGTCGTAGCCGCGCCCGGCGAACTCGCCGCGCGCCGCCGTCAGGATGCGGTCACGCGTCGCCGGCTCCCCGCCGCCCGCCGAGCGGGCCGGGCGGCCCCGCCGGCGCGGCGCGGTGACCTCCTCGCTCACGCCTCGCCCGCCCTCTCGCCGTACGCGTGGCGGGCACCGCCGGTGCCCGTCGCGTCTGTCGGGTCGGCCGCGCCCGTCGGGTCGGCCGCGCGGGCCGTGCCGGGGCCGGCACCGCTCACGAGCCGGCCACCCGGTGCGGCCGGCGCGGGGAGGCCAGGTGCAGCCGGGTGAAGGCCAGCGCCTCGGCGAGGTCGGCCTCGCGCTCGGCGGCGGACATCGCGCGCCGCGTGTTGACCTCGACGACGACGTGGCCGGTGAAGCCGCTGCCGGCGAGCTGTTCGAGGAGGGCGGCACAGGGCTGGGTGCCCCGACCGGGCACCAGGTGTTCGTCCTTGCCCGAGCCCATGCCGTCGGCGAGGTGGACGTGGGCGAGCCGGTCGCCCATCCGGTCCACCATCTCCAGCGCGTCGGTGCGGGCGGTCGCGGTGTGCGAGAGGTCGACGGTGAAGTGCCGGTAGTCGTCGTTGGTGACGTCCCAGTCGGGGGCGTAGGCGAGCATCTCGCGGTCGCGGTAGCGCCAGGGGTACATGTTCTCGACGGCGAACCGCACGTCGGTCTCGTCGGCCATCCGCCAGATCCCGCTGACGAAGTCGCGGGCGTACGCGCGCTGCCAGCGAAAGGGCGGGTGCACCACCACGGCGGAGGCCCCGAGCCGCTCGGCCGCCGCCCGTGCCCGCTTGAGCTTGACCCACGGGTCGGTGGACCACACCCGCTGGGTGATCAGCAGACAGGGCGCGTGCACGGCCAGGATCGGCACCTGGTGGTAGTCGGACAGCCGGCGCAGCGCCTCGACGTCCTGGCTGACCGGATCGGTCCAGACCATGACCTCGACGCCGTCGTACCCCAGGCGCGCCGCGATCTCGAAGGCCGTCGCCGTGGACTCCGGGTAAACGGAGGCCGTGGACAGGGCGACCTTCGCATCCGGGATGCGCACCACTGGCTCTGTCACGAGGGACAGCGTACGGCGTGTCGCCACCCGCGCCCCGGGCCGGCGGGGCCCGGCCCCCCGGAGAGGCGGCCGGAAACGACCGCACCGGAGGCACGTCCAGCGGGCCGGGGGATCGGGTGGGACCGGGGGCTGGCCGGAGACCAGCCTCGCTCGGCCGCTCCAGGCCACTCAGCCACTCCACGCCGGACAGCCGGCACCCACCAGGCCGACCACCCAGCCACTCCGCCCCGGACAGCCGCCCACTCCGAGGCCGACCCACCCAGCCACCGCAAGCCCGACCAACCGCGCACTCCCCGGCCGGCCACCAGCCATCGACGCCGCCCAGCCGGCCACTCTCGGGCCGACCCACCCGCCCCCGCCAGGTCGCCCAGCCGGCACCGGTCAGGCGAGACGTCAGGCGCGGCCCTCAGGCGGAACGCTCAGGCGGGGCCGCCGGCCGTGAGCTGGCCCAGGGCCGGGTGCTCGGCCGGCAGGTGGTCCAGGCGGCGCAGGATGACGCCCTCGCGCAGCGCCCAGGGACAGATCTCCAGCTCGTCGACCTGGAACAGGTCCATCGCGGCCTCCGCGACCAGCGCCCCGGCCACGAGCTGGTGGGCGCGGCCGGCGGAGACCCCGGGCAGCTCGGCGCGCTCGGTCGTCGGCATTCCGGCCAGCTTGGTCACCCACTCCTCCAGGGCCGCGCGGTGCAGCGACCGCTGGACGTACAGCCCCTCGCCCGAGCGCGCCGCGCCCGTCAGCCGCGCCAGCTGCTTGAACGTCTTGGAGGTGGCCACCACGTGGTCGGGCGGGCCCAGCCGGCTGAAGTCGCCGACGACGCGCGCGATCTGGGCCCGCACGTGCCGCCGCAGGGCCCGTACGTCGTCCTGGTCGGGCGGGTCGCCCGGCAGCCAGCCACCGGTCAGCCGGCCCGCGCCGAGCGGCAGCGAGACCGCCGCGTCGGGCTCCTCGTCCAGGCCGTACGCGATCTCCAGCGAGCCGCCGCCGATGTCGAGCACCAGCAGCCGGCCCGCCGACCAGCCGAACCAGCGGCGCACCGCGAGGAAGGTCAGCCGCGCCTCCTCGTCGCCGGTGAGGACCGCGAGCCGCACGCCGGTCTCGGCGGCGACCCGGGCCAGCACCTCGTCCGCGTTGGTCGCCTCGCGCACCGCCGAGGTCGCGAAGGGCAGCACGTCCTGGCAGCCCTTGTCCTCGGCCGCCTGGAGCGCGTCGGCGATCACTCCGATCAGCCGGTCGATGCCGTCGCTGCCGATCGCGCCGTCCGCGTCCAGCAGCTCGGCCAGGCGCAGCTCCGCCTTGTGGGAGTGCGCGGGCAGCGGTCGGGCACCGGGGTGCGCGTCCACCACCAGGAGATGCACCGTGTTCGAACCCACATCCAGGACACCGAGTCTCATGGCCAGAACGCTACTGTGCGCCTCTGGAGGAGCGGTGAGCGGCTGGTCACGATACGGCTCGGTTGGTCACGATACGGCGACGGGCGTGGGGCGTAAGAAACGTGTGCGGCCCCTGATGCCCTTGAGAATCGGGGGCGTTCGCCGGCGGGTGATGCGGCGGTGCGCCGTCGGGTCGGGTGGGCGGACGCGGCGCCGGAGAGACGGCCAAGGCCCGTGACGCGCCACCGCCGCGCGCGGGCCGACGACCCGGCGGGGGGCCGACGGGGCCGACCGGGCGCGCGAATCCGGCCGCGTACCGGACGCGTACGGGGGCCCTACCGGACGTGTACGGGGAGCCGCCGGCCGGTGTCGGGGCGGGTCGGACGGGCCGGACGGGGGTACCGGGCGGTCGGGAGCGCGGGCCGGGGCGCATACGCTGGAGTCGTGGCTAAGACGAAAAAGGCGAAGCAGGACAAAGCGCCAAAGCAGGGGTCGAAGAAGGCCCTGAAGGTGACCCCGGTGGGCGCCCCGTCCCCGGCGGCGGCCCCCGCCGACGAGGTGGGTCTCGACTTCCCCCGGGCCTGGGTGGAGTTCCCCGACCCGGCCGACGACGAACAGGTCTTCCGCGTCGACCTGACCTGGCTGACGTCCCGTTGGAGCTGCATTTTCGGCCAGGGCTGTCAGGGCATCCAGGCCGGCCGGGCCGCCGACGGCTGCTGCACGCTCGGCGCGCACTTCTCGGACGAGGACGACGAGGCGCGGGTGGCCGAGAACGCCGCGCGGCTGACTCCGGACATCTGGGAGTTCCACGACGTCGGCACCCGCACCGGCTGGGTGCAGACCGATGACGACGGGGAGCGCCAGACCCGCCGCTACGAGGGCTCGTGCATCTTCCAGAACCGCCCCGGCTTCGCCGGTGGCGCGGGCTGCTCGCTGCACATCCTGGCGCTGCGCGAGGGCCGCGAGCCGCTGGAGACCAAGCCGGACGTGTGCTGGCAGCTGCCCATCCGCCGCACCTACGACTGGGTCGACCGGCCCGACGACACCCGGGTGCTGGTCGTCTCGATCGGCGAGTACGACCGCCGTGGCTGGGGACCGGGCGGCCACGACCTGCACTGGTGGTGCACCTCGGCGACCTCGGCGCACGGCGCGGGCGACCCGGTGTACGTCTCGTACCGCCCCGAACTCACCGAGCTGATGGGCCCGAAGGGCTACGCGAAGCTGGTCGAGCTCTGCGAGGCCCGGCTGGCCGCGCAGCTCCCGATGGCCCCGCACCCGGCCGACCCCGCGCCGGCCGTGGCCCGGGGCACCGCCGGCTGAGCCACGCGGGCCGGGCCCACCACCCGGCCCGCGCCAGGCCAACGCCTCGACCGGCACCGCCGCCGACCAGCACCGCTGGCGACGACGCTCGCGGGCCCACCCGACACACCCGCGCGTACGCCCCGCTCCGCCACCCCCGCCCACGTGCCGGGACCGTCGCGCCACGACTCCGCGCCGGCTCGGGGGCCGCCCGGCGGGCGCCACGCTCCTGCGGGCGGGCCGGGGCCCCGGTGACACCCGGGGGCGGGGTCGCGGGCGGGGTCGGGTGGCGCGCTTACGGGGACGGGCTCGCGGTGGCCGGGGTCGGCTCCGTCGCCGGATCGCTGGGCGTGGGCGTCGGGGTGGGCTCGGTCGGCGTGGGACCGGGCTCGGTCGGGGTGGGGCTCGGGTCCGGGCCGCCGCCCGTGCCGGCGCCCTGGATGGTGACCACCGAGCCCGAGGGCGCCACCGAGACCCGCGCCGCCCAGGGGCCGTCCGGCTCCAGGTCGTGATCGACGGTGGCGGTGATCGTCAACGACTCGCCCGGCCGCAGCTCGCCCGCGCTCTGGCTCAGCCGCAGCCACGGCGCGTCGGACGTCGCCGTCCAGCGCACCGGGCTGTCGCCGGACGCGCTCAGCGTGATCAGCGTCGTCTCCTGCCCCGGCTGGGCCGTCACCGCCAGGTGCCCGGGGGCGGGCGCGGGACGGCTGGTGCCCGGATCGGGACGGTCGGTGTCCGGCGGCGTCGACGGGCTCGGCGACGTCGCCCGGCCGGTGGGGCGCGGCTGGCCGCGCCGCTCCTCCCGCAGCCGGTCGCGGTCGCGCTCCTTGGGGGTGCGCCAGCCCACCTCGGCGTCGGGCTGGTTGCCGCGCGCGTGCCCCGCCTCCTCGTACGGCCGGCCGCCGAAGTCGTCCCGCTCGGAGGCGGAGACCCCGCCGCTGGCCTGGCTCTCACCGGTCAGCGGGGCGCCCCGGTAGGCGGCCCACAGCGCGAGCACCGGGGCGGCCACCACCGTCGCCACCACCGTCGTGGTGACCGCGCGACTCCGGAGCCGGCTGCGCCGCGCCGCCCGGTCCTTCGGGTCGATCGGGAAGCCGCGCCGGTCGAAGCGCGGCCAGGCCGCCGAGGCCCGCGCCGGCCGGCCGCGCAACGCGCACCGCATCGCGGCGCACACCGCCGGCCGGGGCGCCTCCAGGATCGGCAGCGCCGCCGGCGCCGCGGCCGTGCCCGGCCAGGGGCCACCGGCCGTGGCGCGCTCGGCGGTCCTGCGGCACTGGCCGCAGTCGTCCACATGGCGGACGAGTTCGCGGCGCAGCGCGGCCGACAGCAGCACCTGCGCGTCGCCGGCCAGCCGCGAGACGGTGGGGCAGCGGCCGAGCTCGACCACGGCGAGCGCGGCGCGGGTGCGCTCCACCTCGCAGGCCGCGCTGGCGATCAGCGTCCGCGTCTCGTCCGGGTCGAGCCCCACGACGGCCGCGACCTCGTGCGGCGAGAGCTGGTGGCGCACCGCGAGTTCGAGCGCCTCGCGCTGCTCGGGGGTGGTGCCGGCGGCCTCGGGCCAGGCCAGCGCGGCCAGGTCGCGACGGCGCTGGGCGGGCGCGGTGGGGGCCTGCACGGGGTGCGGGGCGTGGGCCGACCGGCCGCGCGAGGTCGGGCCGCCCCGTTGGTCGGCGAGCGCGCGCAGACAGGCCCAGCGGGCGAGCGCGTACAGCCAGGGACGGCGAAGGCCCAGGTCGGTGGCGGGGGAGCGCTTGGCGTGTCCCGGGGCCCTGGCCCGGCCGGGTGGCACGGACAGCTCGGGTGAGAGGGGCGGGGTCATCGGGGACGGCACGCCGGCGTACTCGGCCGGGGCGCCGCCGTCCTTGGCCGTGAACCCGGCGGCCCGCCCGCGCTGCCGCCGCCGCTCGGCGACCGCGAGCGCGTCACCGAGGGCGACGGTGGCGGCGTCGTGGTCGCACAGCACGGACATGCAGTACGTGAACAGCCCGTCCAGATAGGGCTCGTAACACGCGGGAGGGCGCTCGGCAACGGTACGGGGGGCGCGCGTGCCGCGACGTTGTGCGCGGTGTGCGCCGGTGGGATGCGTGGGGTGCTCGGACCTGCTGCTCATCACCTGGCGACGGTAGGGGGATCACACCGGGTCACCCGCCTGCCACGGGCACCTTTAACTCGTACGGGTGACCATCTCCCTCGAAAGGGGACAAGATTCTCGCTCTACGTCATTCCTGGGGCCCGACCTTGACATATGCGTCTGGCTTGCCCCACTTTCCCGCAGTTCCCCTGGTCCGCCACGCTCCTCCCCCGCTCCCGACCGCCCGGCCGGCCGACCCGTCGCCCGCCGCGACCCGACCGACGGGGCCGCGCGAGGGGCCCACGGGCCTCGTACGCCCGTTCCCTGGCTGACACCTCGCGCGCGCGGTCGCCGCCTCGCCGCGCGGCCGGCCATGCACCCGGGCCGGCCGCGGCGGTCGGCGGGTGCCGCGCGGGCCCTCCGACCCCGGCGATGTCAGAGGGCACCGCTACGGTGATGCGCATGGCCACCCGAAGCTCCCGCTCGTCCGCCAAGGACCGCCCCTCCTACCGCTGTAGCGAGTGCGGCTGGACCACGGTCAAGTGGCTCGGCCGCTGCCCCGAGTGCCAGGCGTGGGGGACGGTCGAGGAGTTCGGCGGGGCGCCCGCGGTGCGCACGACGGCGCCCGGTCGGGTCTCCGCCGCCGCGCTGCCCATCGGCCAGGTGGACGGCCGCCAGGCGACGGCCCGCGGCACCGGCGTCGACGAACTGGACCGGGTGCTCGGCGGCGGCCTGGTGCCCGGCGCGGTGGTGCTGCTCGCCGGCGAGCCGGGCGTCGGCAAGTCCACGCTGCTGCTCGACGTGGCCGCCAAGGCCGCCTCCGACGAACACCGCACGCTCTACGTCACCGGCGAGGAGTCCGCGAGCCAGGTCAGGCTGCGCGCCGACCGTATCGGCGCGCTCTCCGACCACCTCTATTTGGCCGCCGAGACCGACCTGTCCGCCGTCCTGGGCCACCTCGACACGGTCAAGCCCACCCTGCTGATCATGGACTCGGTGCAGACCGTGGCCTCCTCCGAGATCGACGGCGCGCCCGGCGGGATGGCCCAGGTCCGCGAGGTGGCCGGCGCGCTGATCCGCGCGTCCAAGGAGCGCGGCATGGCCACCATCCTGGTCGGCCACGTGACCAAGGACGGCGGCATCGCCGGCCCCCGCCTCCTGGAGCACCTGGTGGACGTGGTGCTCAGCTTCGAGGGCGACCGACACGCGCGGCTGCGGCTGGTGCGCGGCATCAAGAACCGGTACGGGGCGACCGACGAGGTCGGCTGCTTCGAGCTGCACGACGAGGGCATCACGGGCCTGGCCGACCCCTCGGGCCTCTTCCTCACCCGCCGCGCCGAGCCCGTGCCCGGCACCTGCCTGACCGTCACCCTGGAAGGCCGCCGGCCGCTGGTGGCCGAGGTGCAGGCGCTCACCGTCGATACGCAGATCCCCTCACCCCGGCGCACCACGTCCGGCCTGGAGACCTCGCGCGTGTCGATGATGCTGGCCGTCCTCGAACAGCGTGGTCGAATCAGCGCCCTGGGCAAGCGTGACATCTACACCGCCACCGTCGGCGGCGTACGACTCACCGAACCCGCCGCCGACCTGGCCGTCGCGCTCGCGCTGGCCAGCGCCGCCAGCGATACGCCGCTGCCGATGAACCTGGTGGCCATCGGCGAGGTGGGACTCGCGGGAGAGGTGCGACGGGTCACCGGGGTGCAGCGGCGCCTCTCCGAGGCCGCCAGACTGGGCTTCACCCACGCGCTGGTGCCCAGCGACCCGGGGAAGATTCCGCCCGGTATGCGGGTGCTCGAAGTGGCCGACATCGGCGAGGCGCTGCGCGCGCTGCCCAAGCGACCACGGCGCGAGGCGCCCCAGGCCCCCCGCGAGTCGGCCGAGCGCCGGTAGACTTTGCCCTGGTCTCGCCCGCACGCCCGTACGTACCCAACCCGACGTACATCCGGCAGGGCGGCCTGCGGCACCGACCAGATCTGGCGACGGAGGAGTGCAGTGGCAGCCAACGACCGGGCGACAGCTCCCGGCAGGGCCGGTGGAAGCTCCGGTTCCGATCGTCTGATGCGCGCCTCCCTCAGCGCGGTCGCGCCGGGCACGGCGCTGCGAGACGGCCTGGAGCGCATCCTCCGTGGCAACACCGGTGGACTCATCGTGCTGGGCATGGACAAGACCGTCGAGTCGATGTGTACCGGCGGCTTCGTCCTCGACGTCGAGTTCTCCGCGACCCGGCTGCGCGAGCTGTGCAAGCTGGACGGCGCGCTGATCCTCGACAAGGACATCACCAAGATCGTGCGGGCGGGTGTGCAGCTCGTGCCCGACGCCTCGATCCCGACCGAGGAGACCGGCACCCGGCACCGTACGGCGCAGCGGGTCTCCATCCAGGCGGGCTTCCCCGTCGTCTCGGTCAGCCAGTCGATGCGGCTGATCGCGCTGTACGTGGACGGCCAGCGGCGTGTCCTGGAGGACTCGGCGGCCATCCTCTCCCGCGCCAACCAGGCCCTGGCCACCCTGGAGCGGTACAAGCTCCGGCTGGACGAGGTCGCGGGCACGCTCTCCGCGCTGGAGATCGAGGACCTGGTGACCGTCCGCGACGTCACCGCCGTCGCCCAGCGGCTGGAGATGGTCCGCCGCATCGCGACCGAGATCGCCGAGTACGTGGTGGAGCTCGGCACCGACGGGCGCCTGCTCTCCCTCCAGCTCGATGAGCTGATCGCCGGCGTCGAACCCGAGCGTGAACTGGTCGTCCGCGACTACGTACCCGAGCCGACGGCCAAGCGCACCCGCACCGTCCCCGAGGCGCTCGCCGAACTCGACGCGCTCACCCACCCCGAACTCCTCGAACTCCCCATCGTCGCCCGCGCGTTGGGGTACAGCGGCTCGCCCGAGACCCTGGACTCGGCGGTCTCCCCCCGGGGCTACCGCCTGCTGGCCAAGGTCCCCCGGCTGCCCGGCGCCATCATCGAGCGCCTGGTCGAGCACTTCGGCGGACTCCAGAAGCTGCTCGCCGCCAGCGTCGACGACCTCCAGATGGTCGACGGCGTCGGCGAGGCCCGCGCCCGCTCCGTCCGCGAGGGCCTCTCCCGGCTGGCGGAGTCCTCGATCCTGGAGCGTTACGTGTAGCTCGCCGCTGGGCCGCTCCGCGCTGGGGTAGTGGCTTGACCTCTCGGTCTCGGGGTTCCCCGTCTCTGGCGAGGGGTTTCCCCTGGCGGGGGGCTTGGGGGGGGCTCCCCTGTCGGGGAGGCTTGGCCTCTCGTTACCCGGGTTGCTCCCTTCCTCTGACAGGGGGCTGGGTGGGGTCGGCATGGTGTTGGTGGGGATTTCGCCGGACGCGGTGGGTTGTGGCTGAGCGCCGTTGCGGCGAGAGGAAGGGGCGGGGCCGCCCCTTCACCTTCCCCTCCCAGGAGGGAACCTCGGGCTCATCCTGAGGCAGGAGCCTCGCGCTCACCCCGGGCGGGACCCGCCCCCTTCACCTCCCCCCAGGCAGGGCCCCCAGGGCAGGAGCCTCGCGCTTACTCCGGGCGGGACCGCCCCCTTCACCTCCCCCAGGCAGGGCCCCCGGGGCAGCGACCTCGGGCTCGCCCCCGGGGCAGCGGCCTCGGATTCGCCTGTGAGACGGGTCGTCCAGACGGGGCCTGGGGCTCGCCCCCTGGGCGGGGTGCCCGTTGCTCAGGCAGGGCCCTCCGGTTCGCCCCCAGCGGTGGGGCGTTCGTGCTCGCTCTGGGGGGGGTCGTTGGGGTCGCTTCGGGAGGGTGGGGGTCAGGCCAGGTAGGGGGCTTGGTCGGGGGGGACGGGGTGGGCGAAGGGCTTGCCATGGGTCCAGCGGCGTACCTCGTCGATCGCCAGGGTGGCCAGGCGGCGTAGCTCCGTGCCCTGGGAGCCGGCGATGTGGGGGGTGAGGAGGACGTTCTCGCAGGTCCACAGGGGATGGTCGGGCGGGAGCTGGTCGGGGTCGGTGACGTCGAGGACGGCGCGGACGCGGCCCGCGAGCAGGGCCTCGGTCAGTGCCGGCTGGTCCACGACCGCGCCGCGCGCCGTGTTGATCAGGGTGGCGTCGGGGCGGAGGGTGGCGATCAGTTCGCGGCTGACCAGGCCGCGCGTCTCGGGCAGCAGGGGCGTGTGCACGCTCACCACGTCACTGGCCGCGAAGAGTTCGGCGAGACCGGTGGCGCGCGCGCCGAGCGCCGCCGCCTGTTCGGCGCTGACGTACGGGTCGTACAGCAGCACCTCCAGGTCGTGCGGGCGCAGGAGTTCGATGACGCGGCGGCCGGTGAGGGAGGCGCTGAGGATGCCGACGGTGCGCTGGTAGTTACCCTGTCCGGGGCCGGCGTACTGCCAGTGTTCGCGCGCGCGGGCGGCGTGGAAGTCGCGGGCCGACTCCAGGACGCGTTTGTTGGCGAGCAGGATCATGGCCAGGGTGTACTCGGCCACCGGCAACGCGTTGGCCCGCGCGGCGGTCGAGACCTGGATGCCGCGCCGCCAGCACGCGGCGCCCACGTGGCCGCGTACCGAACCGGCCGTGTGCACGATCGCCCGCAGCCGGGGCGCGGCGGCCAGCACCCGATCGTCGACGGGCGGGCACCCCCAGCCGGTGATCAGCAGTTCGGTGTCGCCGAGTACGCGGCGGGCGCGCTCGGTGGCGAAGTCGGTCAGGGCGGGCGGCGGGGTCAGGTCGGTGAGTTCGGCGAGGGCGCGCAGCGCGCCGGCGTCGAGTACGCCGTCGGCCGCCTCGGGGGCCATGGCGAGCGCGGCGCGCGGGCGGTGGGTCCCGGTGGGGCGGCCGGTGGAGGAGCGGGCGGTCTGCATGGGGCTCCGGTCTGCCGGCGTCGACCGGGGCGGGCCGACGCCGGGCGCGGGGTGGGGGGCCTGGGTCAGTCCTTGGCCAGGACGAACGAGACGCGGGCCGTGCCGACGCCGTCCACCTTGGCCTCGACCAGGTACGTGCCGGCCTGGGCGGTGTTGACGCCGGAAGGGGTCGCGCACTCGCGCTGGGTGGACTTGCGGTCCCACTCCACGGAACGCTTGATCTTGTCGTTGCCCGGGACGCGCACCATCGACGTGGCGTTGCCGCGCGGGCAGTCGTTCGAGGCCCAGATGTGGTTGTCGTCGGCGTCGGTGATGGTGAGTGAGGCCGACGCGCGGCCGAGGTCGACCTTGCAGGCGGCGTCGCCGGTGTTCTTCACGACGAGTTCGAACGAGGGCTTGTCGCCGGGGTCGTAGGAGTTCTTGAGGCTGCGCAGCGTCAACTCCACGGCGCCCGCCTCGCAGTCGGCCAGCGTCGAGTCGGCGGGCTCCACGGCGCCGTTGCCCACGCCGAGTCCGCCGGCCTGACCCGTGGTGCCGCTGCCGCCGGAGCCACCCGCGCCGCCGCTCGCACCACCGGCGCCACCCGTACCGCCGCTGGCGCCGCCGTCACCGCTGCCGCCACTCCCGCCACTACCGCCGCTGCCACCGGAGCCGCCGCTGTCCTCGTCCGACTCGTCACGCCCGCCCGGCCGTTGGTCGTTGACGGGCGTGGAGGAGGACGGGCCCGGCGTGATCGTGCCGGCGGATTCGGTGCCGCCACCGGTGCCCTTGGCGTCGCTCTTGCCGCCACCGTCGTCGCCGCCCAGGCCGACGGCCCAGATGACGAGAAGGATGAGCAGCGCGGCCAGGGACAGCGCAACTGCCCTCCGCCGCCAGTAGATGGAGGAAGGGAGCGGACCGATCGGATTGCGCAGAGATCCCACGCGGAAACTCTACGAGAGATCCGTTACGACACCCGCCACTACCCGCCGCATTCCGGGTCGACTTTTCGCATCATCTGCCCGGAGAGCGCTTTCCCGGCGGGTTTTCGGGCCCGCTCCCGTCGTGCCGGGGGCCTCGGCGGGCCCGGGCCCGTCCGTTGGCGGCGGGCGGGGCGGACCCCTCGGCGGGGGTGGCCCGGGCGGTCGCGTACGGCCCGGGCCGTGGGGCCCGCGTGGCCCGGGCGGCGGTCACACGCGGCTCCGACGGCGGTCGCGGTGGCCCAAGGGACGGTCGCAGGTGGCCAGCGGGGCGGTCGCGTACGGCGCGGACGGTGGTCACGCCCGGCTCCGACGCGCCGACCACGCCCGGCTTCGACGGCGGTCCCACCGGGCTCGGGCCGCGGGCGTACGAGGCCGGGGCGGCGGGCGTACATGGCCCGGACGGCGGGCGCGGCTCACCCGGCCGCCCGGCGCGGGCCGTTTCGTCGCGAGCCGGCGTCGTGCCAGGATCGATGCTGCTATGACTGCCACGCCCGCGCCATCTGTCGAAGCCGCACAGCCCGTCGAGCGCGCCCCCGAGTCCGCCGAGCGCGCCCCCCGCCCCTCTTCGCCCGCACCGTCCCCGCAGGCCGAGCCCGCGCAGGTCGAGTCCGCGCCGGCGCGGGCCGAGCCCCCACAGGTCGAGTCCCCACGGGCAGCACCCGCCCGGGCCGAGGAGGCCGCGCACCCCGCCGCCGAGCCGGAGGCCGCCGCGCCCGGGGCCGCCGAGCGCGCCGCCGCCGGGCCCGACGCCGCCGCGCGGCCCGGATCCCGGCCCACGGCCGGCCAGGCCACGGCCCCCACCGACCGGCCCGCCACCGCGCGGACGCGCCCCACGGCGCGCCCCACGGGGCCCGGCGCCGAACCGTCCGCCGAGGTCGCAGCCCTGCACACGGCCGTCAACACGTGGTTCGTCGCGCACGCCCGCGACCTGCCCTGGCGGCGGCCCGAGGCCGGGCCGTGGGGGGTGATGGTCAGCGAGTTCATGCTCCAGCAGACGCCGGTGGCCCGGGTGCTCCCGGTCTACGAGCAGTGGCTGGCCCGCTGGCCGCGCCCCGCCGACCTGGCCGCCGAGCCGCCCGGCGAGGCCGTCCGGGCCTGGGGCCGGCTCGGCTACCCGCGCCGCGCGCTGCGGCTGCACGCCGCGGCCTCGGCGATAAGAGAGCGCCACCTGGGTGACGTACCCCGCGAGCACGCGCAGCTCCTCGCGCTGCCCGGGGTCGGCGAGTACACCGCGGCGGCCGTGGCCTCGTTCGCGTACGGCCAGCGCCACCCGGTACTCGACACGAACGTGCGCCGGGTCTTCGCGCGAGCCGTCACCGGCAGGCAGTACCCGCCGAACGCGACCACCGCCGCCGAACGCAAGCTCGCCCGCTCGCTGCTGCCCGCCGACGAGGCGACCGCGGCGCGCTGGGCGGCGGCGACGATGGAACTGGGCGCACTGGTGTGTACGGCCCGCTCGCCCGAGTGCGGCCGGTGCCCGATCGCGGCACGGTGCGCCTGGAAGCTCGCGGGTTCACCCGCGCACGACGGTCCGCCGCGCCGGGGCCAGACGTACGCCGGCACGGACCGCCAGGTGCGTGGCAAGCTGCTCGCGGTGTTGCGGGACGCGACCGGGCCCGTGTCCCGGGTCGAGCTGGACCGGGTGTGGCACGAGCCGATCCAGCGGGCCCGGGCGCTGGACGGGCTGGTGGCCGACGGCCTGGTGGAGCCGCTCGCCGGCGGCGTCTACCGGCTCCCGCAGAGCTGAGCGCTCCGGGTGCGGGCCAGCCCGCACCCGGAACGACCGGGCCCCCGGCGGACGCCGGTCGCGGAGACCGGGCCCCCGGCGGACGCCCGGTCGCGGAAGCACCCGACCATCCGCGCCCGCCCCACGCCCGAGCCCGACGGCGTACGCGCACCCCGCCCGCACCCGGAACCGCACAGCACCCACACCCACACCCACACCCGCACCCGACGTCAGCCCCTCCGCACCGACCGGGTGACCGCCCCACCCGTGTACGGCAGGGACGCCCCCCCGCCCACACCCGCCGGAGCCATCAACCCGGGAGACGTCACCCCGCCGCCACACCTACGCCCGCACCCGCCCCCACACCCGCCGGAGCCACCAACCCGGCGGACGTCACCCCGCCGCCACACCCACACCCACCTCCACACCCGACAGCGCGCCGTCACACCCACCCGCGCCGGCAGGCACCCCCACCGAAGCGGGCACCACGCCGAAAGACGGCCCCGCGCTCGGACCGCACAGCGACAAGAGGGGACGGCGCCCCGCCCCGAGAGGCACCCCGCGCCGAAAGACCTGCCGCGCCGCGAGGCACCCCGCGCCGGGGCGGGGAGACGCCCTCGAAGGTCACTCCGCCCACACGGCGCAGCGCACCGCGTGAGGGGCGGAGGGGCCTGGCGGTCGTTGTTACACAACCTATGGACAGCTGTGCGTTGGCGGCAGTGCTTCCGTACGGGATGCCGCAACAGCGGCTCCGTAACTTCCTCGGTAACACGCCTCATGACCAGGGGCGTGACGTGGGGAACACCGTGGAATGGAGGCTGCGCTATGGCCAGCAGCGGCGAGGTACTGGACTTCGAAGAGTACGTTCGTAACCGGCAGGACGCGCTGTTGCGCAGCGCCCGCCGACTGGTGCCCGACCCGATCGAGGCACAGGACCTCCTCCAGACCGCGCTGGTGCGTACGCTCAGCCGTTGGGACGGCATCGCCGACAAGTCGCTCGCCGACGCGTACCTGCGCCGTGTCATGATCAACACGCGTACGGAGTGGTGGCGCGCCCGCAAGCTGGACGAGGTGCCCACCGACGAGTTGCCGGACGCGCGGGTCGAGGACGGCACCGAGCAGCATGCGGACCGCGAGCTCCTGATGGACCTCCTGTCCTGTCTGGCGCCGAAGCAGCGCAGCGTCGTCGTCCTGCGACACTGGGAGCAGATGAGCACCGAGGAGACCGCGGAGGCGCTGGGGATGTCGACCGGCACGGTCAAGAGCACGCTGCACCGTGCTCTGGCACGGCTACGCCAGGAGTTGGAGAGCCGCGACCTGGCCGCCATCGCGCTGGAGCGCGCGGAGCGGCGGGGCGAGGCCACCGAGGTGGGCGAGGCGCGCCCGGACGCGAACGCCCGGGTCAACGGTGGCCCCGGCGTCGTCCGTGGCGCCGTCCCGCGCCCGCGCCGGCAGGACGTGCGGGTGCCCGCGACGGCCGCCGCCGCCCGGCCGGCCGCCGCTCGCCCGGCCGGCGTTCCGCTGGCCGGTGTGGTGCGCCAGCGTCAGCCCCTGGGCCAGCGCCCCGGCCGCGCGCCGGCGCTCGCCACGCGGGCCGAGCGGAGCCCCGTGAGCGCGGTGAACCCGGTCGGTACCGTGCGCCCCGCCGGCGTCGAGGCCGGGCACGAGGACCGTCGCGCACGCCACGAACGGGGGCAGGACAGGTGCGCGGCCTGATCAAGGCGGCTCCCAGCAAGACCGCCCTGTTCACCGGGGGTGTGGTCGCGGGGCTCGCCGCGACCGCCGGCCTGGTGTTGGCCGGGTGCAACTCCGCCAGCGATGGCGTGCGTAAGGAAGGCCAGGCACAGCGCGACGTGGTGACCCGGGAGTCGTCTCCGGGCACCGCGGCGCCGTCGGTGTCGGCGGCGCCGTCCCAGGAGAAGGTGGACGCCGTCGCGCTGCTCAAGGGTGACCCGGGGGTCGACGTCGACCTCAAGCGGAACCTCAAGCCCTGTGTGAAGGACGAGTACCCGGTCGAGGTCAGCTACGCCGACCTGACCGGCGCTTCCGCGGCCGATGTCGTCATCAACGTGATGACCTGCGGAGACGGCTTCGGTATCGGTTCGTACGTGTACCGCAAGGCGGGCCGGGACTACACGAACGTCTTCCGGTCCGAACAGGCCCCCGTCTACACCGACATCGACAAGAACGAGCTGCGCGTCACCCAGCAGGTCTACGACACCGGTGATGCGCTGTGCTGCCCCTCGGGCGAGGATGTCATCCACTACCGCTGGTCCGACGGGCGGTTCGTCGAGACCGGGCGGACCCACACCGACTTCAGCAAGACCGTGGAAGACGACGAGTTGCCCAGTGACGACGGAACGGAAGGCTGACGGCGACCGTGGCGGAAACCCATGTGCTCTTCGTCGAGGACGACGACGTGATCCGCGAGGCCACCCAGCTCGCCCTGGAGCGGGACGGCTTCGTCGTGACGGCGGCGCCCGACGGGCTGACGGGCCTGGAGCGCTTCCGGGCGAACCGGCCCGACATCGCCCTGCTCGACGTGATGGTGCCGGGCCTGGACGGGGTGAGCCTGTGCCGGCGCATACGTGACGAGTCCACCGTTCCGGTGATCATGCTCTCGGCGCGGGCCGACTCCATCGACGTGGTACTCGGCCTGGAGGCCGGCGCCGACGACTACGTGACCAAGCCGTTCGACGGCGCCGTGCTGGTGGCCCGCATCCGCGCCGTGCTGCGCCGCTTCGGCCACGCCAGCGGCCCCGGCGGCGCGGCCGGCGCCGGGTCGGCCGACGACGCGGACGGCGAGGGGCCGCTGCGCTTCGGCGACCTGGAGGTGGACCCGGAGGGCATGGAGGTCCGCAAGGCCGGTACGCCGGTGGCGCTGACGCCGACCGAGATGCGGCTGCTGCTGGAGTTCTCGGCGGCGCCGGGCACCGTGCTCTCCCGCGACCGGCTCCTGGAGCGCGTGTGGGACTACGGCTGGGGCGGCGACACCCGCGTCGTGGACGTCCACGTCCAGCGGCTGCGCGGCAAGATCGGCCAGGACCGGATCGAGACGGTTCGCGGCTTCGGCTACAAGCTCAAGGGCTGAGATGGCACGGCTCGCGTTCCGTACCGGGCTGCGCTGGAAGGTCAGCCTGGCCATCGCCTGCGTGGGCGCGCTCATCGCGACCTCGCTCAGCCTCGTCGTCCACAACGCGGCCCGCGCCTCCATGCTCGACAACAGCCGCGACGTCATGGACGACCGCGTCCAGGTCGCGCAGCGCTTCTACGAGTCGACGCGCCGGCTGCTCTTCCAGGCCAAGCTGGACGACCCCGAACTGCCCGAACAACTCCAGCAGGAGGCCGCGCGCGGGCTGCGGGCCACCTACCTCCAGGACACCGGCTCCGGCGCGCCCGAGATCTGGGCGTCGGTGCCGGTCAGCAACGGCCGGGTGCTGTCGGTGCACGGCCAGTTCCAGGACCGGTTCGCCGTCCTGGACGAGCTGGACCGGGTGCTGGTGATCGGCTCGCTGGCGGTCGTGCTGGGCGGCGTCGCGCTCGGCGTCCTCATCGGCGACCAGCTCTCGCGCCGGCTGCGCAAGGCCGCGGCGGCGGCCCGCAAGGTCGCCGAGGGCGACAGCGAGGTGCGGGTACGCGAGCAGATCGGCGGCCGGGTGCGGGACGAGACCGACGAGCTGGCCGGCGCCATCGACGGCATGGCCGACGCGCTGCGCCAGCGACTGGAGGCCGAACGCCGGGTCACCGCCGACATCGCGCACGAGCTGCGCACCCCCGTCACCGGGCTGCTGACGGCGGCCGAACTGCTGCCGCCGGGCCGCCCGACCGAGCTGGTACGCGACCGGGCCCAGGCCATGCGCACGCTGGTGGAGGACGTGCTGGAGGTGGCCAGGCTCGACGGGTTCGCGGAGCGCGCGGAGCTGGACGACATCGCGCTCGGCGAGTTCGTCGCGCGCCGGGTGCGGCTGGTGGCGCCCGAGGCCCAGATCGCGGTCGTCCGCGACGCGTACGTGAGCACCGACCCGCGCCGCCTGGAGCGGATTCTCGGCAACCTGCTGGCCAACGCGGCCAAGCACGGCAAGCCGCCGTTCGAGGTGACCGTCGAGGGCCGCATGATCCGGGTCCGCGACCACGGCCCGGGCTTCCCCGAGGAGTTGCTCAAGGACGGCCCGAGCCGCTTCCGCACCGGCGCCAGCGACCGCGCGGGCAAGGGCCACGGCCTGGGCCTGACCATCGCCCAGGGCCAGGCCCGCGTCCTGGGCGCGCGCCTGACCTTCCGCAACGCGGAGCCGACCGCCGAGGGCCGGGAGGGCGCCGTCGCGGTCCTGTGGCTGCCCGACTCGGCCCCCACCAACACCGGCAGCTTCCCGATCATCCACGTACCAGACTGAGCACGCCCCCGGGAACGGGACGCGGCCGGCTCTCCCCGCCGGGCCGACGCCGGCCCGGCCAGGGCGGCGGCCTCGGCGCGCGGGACCTCCCCGCCACGTACCGGCGCGCGCTCTCCTTCCGGTACGGGCCGGCCGCGCGCGTGTCGCCCGCGTCGGGTGCCCGTGCGCGCGTCCAGGGGCCGGTACGCGGCCACCTCGCGCACACTGGCAGCCAGCGCGCACGCGAGGAGCGGCCAGCGCACGCGAGGAGAGGACGTCCACGTCATGCCCCCAGTCATCGCCGTCAGTGGAGCGACCGGCCGTATCGGCGGCCTCGTCGCCCGCCGGCTCGCCGACGCCGGTGTCGCCCAGCGGCTGCTGTGCCGGGACCCGGCCAAGCTGCCCGACCTGCCCGGCGCGGTGGCCGCGCCGGGCGCCGAGTACGGGAACGCCGAGGCGATGCGCGAGGCCGTCGCCGGCGCGGACACCCTGTTCCTGGTCTCGGCCCGGGAGAGCGCCGACCGGGTACGCGAGCACCTCACCGCCGTGGACGCGGCGGTCGCGGCGGGCGTGCGGCGGATCGTGTACGTCTCGTTCCAGGGCGCCGCGCCGGACGCCACGTTCACCTTCGCCCGCGACCACTGGCACACCGAGCGGCACATCCGTGGCCTGGGCCTGCCGTTCACGTTCCTGCGGGACAGCCTCTACCTGGCCGCGTTTCCCGCGATGACCGGCGCCGACGGCGTACTCCGCGGGCCCGGTGGCAGCGGCCGGGCCGCGGCCGTGGCCCACGAGGACGTCGCCGGGGTCGCCGCGGCCGTCCTGACCGCCACCGACGGCGCGCACGACGGCCTGACCTACGACGTCACCGGACCGACCGCGCTCTCCCTGGCAGAGGTCGCCGACGAACTGGGCCGCGCGAGCGGACGCGAGGTGCGCTACGTCGCCGAGACCCAGGAGGAGGCGTACGCGTCGCGGGCCGGCTACAACGCCGCCGCCTGGGAACTGGCGGGCTGGGTCAGCTCGTACGAGGCGATCGCCGGCAACGAGATGAGCGCCGTCTCCGACGTCGTCCCCCGCCTGACCGGCACCCCCGCCCGCTCCCTGACCGACTACCTCCGCGAACACCCGGGCAGCCTGCGGCACCTGCGCCCCGGCGGCTGACCCGGGGCGGGACGGCCCGGGCCACCCCGCCCCGGCGCGCGCCGGGAACCGTGCCCGTACGAACGAGAGCCCCCGCCGGCGCGCTGGCGGGGGCTCGTTCGTGAGCGATGGGGTCAGACGTGGAAGTCGCCAGCCTTGACGCCCGCGACGAAGGCGGACCACGCCGACACGTCGAAACGCAACGCCGGGCCGTACGGGTCCTTGCTGTCACGAACCGGAACGGCACCAGTGGCCACTACCCGGCTGGGGGCCCACTCAACGCACTCGCCTTCGCCGCCGCTGTAGGACGACTTCACCCAAACCTGCTCCGTCATGACGAGAACTCCTCAACGATGCGACGGATGAGCTGGACCGAGCGCTCTGGCGAAAGAGCCGAGGCTCGCAACCGATCGTAGGGCGCCATGGGGCCGTTGCCTGCCCCCTTCGCGAAAGCCCCCGCCGGCGCGCTGGGCGTGCGCTGGCGGGGGCTCGTCGTAAGCGGTGAGATCAGGCGTGGAAGTCGCCAGCCTTGACACCCGCGACGAAGGCGGACCACGCCGACACCTCGAAACGCAACGCCGGGCCCTGCGGGTCCTTGCTGTCACGGATCGGGACAACACCGGTGGCCACTACCCGGCTGGGGGCCCACTCGACACAGTTGCCGCCCTCGCCACCGCTGTAGGACGACTTCACCCAAACCTGCTCCGTCATGACGAGAACTCCTCAGCGATGCGACGGATGAGCCGGATCGAGCGCTCTGGCGAAAGAGCCGAGGCTCGCAGCCGATCGTACGTCGCGCCGGCGCGACGGAGTGATTCCGGGTCATCGGCCAAGTGCCCCTGCCCGAACGTCTCGCTGTACACCTTCGGTTCGGACTCGTCCCGGTCTACCAGGATGAACGAGACGCTGACCGCCGGCGCACCGGCATCGTTCGGCAACACCTGCACCTTCACATGGGGTGAACTAGCCTCGTCCGCAAGGCGTGTGAGCTGTTCCGCCATGATCTCGCGGCTGCCCACCTGGACGCGAAGCGCGGCCTCGTGAACGATCATCCACAGGAGTGGAGGCGACTCCCGCTTCATGATGTCCTGCCGCGTCAGACGTGCCTCGACCCGGGCTGCGATCTCGGTGCCCGTCTCCCGGGGATGGGCTGCCCGGAACAGCGCCTCCGCGTACCGGGGTGTCTGCACCAGCCCCATCACGAACGCGTTGGAGTAGTCGGAGATCGACCGAGCCGTCTTCTCGACCTCGACGTACGGCAAGAACCACGCCGGATGCCCGCGTTGGCTGACCCGCGCCCGCAGCCGCACGAAGTACCCGTTGGTCTTGAACACCCGGTCGCACGTCTCGGCGAAGTGCTTGGAGCCGAGGAGCCCTCCGCCTTCCACCCGTGCCACGTACGTACGGTCGTACGCCGCCTCCGTGGCAAGTTCCAACTGGGTCATCCCGGCGTGCTCGCGGGCGTGCCGCACCTCGCTGCCGAAGAACGCCACGGCGTCCTGGGGTTGGCCTTCTTCGCACTCCATGGCGAGCCCTTCCGTCGCGCTGCCAGTTCGCGTGTCGGCCTGGCTTTCGGCCGCTCGCCCGCCGACGGTACGAAGAGCCACAAGCGCTTGTAAGGGATTGACCACGATTGGTGATCGTCTGATCGGCGGTGACCGGCCAGCCCCTCCGCGTGTCAGAAGCAGGCCGCCGCGAAGACTGACTCCGGCCGCCACCGGGGCCGGATCGGCCCGTGGCCAGCGCACTGCTGGGCTGGCCGAAACACGCCCCTCATACCCGCCCACGCACCGCCGTATACCCGCCAATCAGAAGCGACCTGTACACGCCATTACGTATAGGGTGACCTGCGGCGTAGCCGACTTTGGGCACGTCACGACCGATACCGCGACGGTCGGGAACAGGCCGTCGGGCGTTCAGGGGGACACCACGTCATGCGTTCCATACGCACCACTTCCACCGATCCGACCCACCCCGCCACGCCCGCACGGGCCCACCGCACCGTGCCCCGGGCGCTGGCGGCGATCGCGCTGCCGCTGGCCCTGGTGACGGGCGGCACCACCGGCGCGGTGGCCAGCCCGCTGAGCGACGGCGCGCGCCCGGGGGCCGCGCCCGCCGCCGACCGGGACGCCGCGTCGAGCGGCACCGCGCCGGGCGCGGGCTACCGGTTCAGCGCCGACCAGGGCCGCTTCCTGACCGCGAGCGGCACGGCTCCACGGACGCTGCGCCACATCAGGGGAGCGGCCACCGACTTCAGCGTGCTCCAGGGCACCGGCGGTGACGGCCCGACCCTGGCCGGCACCACGCTGGCCGCCACCACCGACGCGCCCGCGCGCGCCGCCTGGGCCGCCAACTCCGAGTTCGTGGACCTGTCGTGGCCCGGCGTGGCCGGCGCCGCCCCGTACCGGGTCTTCCGCGACGGCAAGCCGATCGCCACCACGCGCGGCACCAGCCTGCGCGACACGACCGCGCGCCCGGGGACCGCCAGCGAGTACCGCGTCTCGACCACGGCCGAGGCGCCGGCGAGCCAGTGGACCGACAGCGAGCGGGCCGCGTTCCGCGCGACGGGTGAGAAGCCGGTCAACGGCCACACCTGGAGCCTGAACGTCGAGGTGCCCACCTCCACCCAGCCGGCCGCGCTGGAGCGGGCCGCGGTGGCGGCCGAGGCCAAGGCCAAGAAGTACCACTCGACGACGATCCGCTACCGCACCTTCATCCGCAGCAAGTGGGTCACCGCGCCGGTGGGTTGCACGTACACCAAGGGCTACAAGTACGCGGGCGACAACCGGGGATTCAGCAAGGCGGACAACAAGAGCCACCGCACGGACCTGACGGGCATCGTGTACTGGCAGGGCGGCTCCTCGTGGAACGCGCACATCGGCACCACGCACGTCTACAAGACGAACGGGAAGTTCGTCGGCAAGAAGACGGCGAGCAAGAAGAAGATGTCGTTCCGCGTGATGTCGCAGAACTCGAAGACGGCCGAGGTGCGCGGAATCACCGAGGCCGGTAATCCGTACTGCGGTGTCGGCAGCATTTCCGGTTACTACAACGCCCGGATCAGCCGTAGTGGCGACTTCTACATCTCCGGCCGGCACAAGCAGATGCCCGACCACGAGATCATCATCAGCGGATTCACCCGGTCCCCGATGAAGACGTACACACGATTCCTGCACACCGCCAAGCAGGCCAGCCCGACCTGCCTGTTCAAGCCGGCCTGCCCCGCGGCTACGATTGGCAACAACGGCGGGTACTGACGGAAATTCACGGTACGAAGACCGTCCGTCCCGCCCTTCGACGATTGGCCCGACCATGAGCGCAACACCGCCCAAGGCCGTCGCGTTCGCGATAGCCGTGACACTCGTTCCCTGGGTGGTGGGCGCACTCCTGTCGTTCGTGTTGATCTACGCCGGCGGCTATCCCGACGGCGCGGGCGAAAGCTCCTGGCGGACGTTCTCCGACGACTGGCTGGGCGGCTGGTCGCTCGCCTTCCTGACGATCACCACGCTGGTGGTGGCCGGACTCGCGTGGGCGCGGCCGACGCCGCACCGGTGGCTGATCGCCACCCGGAACACCGTCGTGTACGCGGTCGCGCTGCTGGCCGTCAGCGCGGTCCGGTTCCTCTCGGACGGGGCGGGCGAGGCCGTGGACTACGCCTTCGTCACGCTGATCATCGCGCTGTTCACGCTCCAGCTGCCGCTGTGCGCGGCGCTGTCCGCGGCCCTGGCCGGGCCGCTGGGCATCGCGCCGGACGGGGACCCGGACCCCGATCTGGGCGCGGGCGCGGGTGAGCCGGCGACGCGGTAGTACCCGACGACACGCGAACGCGAGCGGCGGCCGGTCCTGGGGACCGACCGCCGCTCGCGTCGTTCGGGGGCCGCCGCGCGAGCCGGAGCCCATGCGGCGGCGGGGTCAGGCGGCCGGGGCGCACCCCGGCTCACCTGCGATGACGCCAGTCCGATCAGACCGGGGCGCCATGGCCGCGCAGGAAGCCCAGCGGCTCGATGCCGGAGCCGTAGTTCGGGCCGGTGCGGACCTCGAAGTGCAGGTGCGGGCCGGAGGAGTTACCGGTGTTGCCGGAGAGGCCGATCGCCTCGCCCGTGCGCACGGTCTGGCCGATGGCCACCTTGATCTTCGAGAGGTGCGCGTACTGGGTGTACTTGCCACCCTTGTGCTTGATCACGATGGCGTTGCCGTACGCCGGGCCGTCGCCGCCGCCGTTACCGCCGGCCTTGACCACGGTGCCGGCGTGCACGGCCTTGACGGAGGTGCCCGTGGAGACGGCGAAGTCCTGGCCGGAGTGGCCGTGCGCCCAGCGGGCGCCGCCGGCCGCGAACGGGGCGCTCAGCGGCGCGTCACCGACCGGGGCGACCCAGGAGGAGGCGTTGATCGGGCCGCGCTTGGAGCGGTCGGCGCGCTTGGTCTTGGAGCCGTGCCCCTTCTCGCGCTCGCCGGCCTTCTTCTTGGCCTTCTTCTTGTCGTGCTGGGCGGCGGGCTTCTTCTCGCCCTTCTTGGCCGCCTTCGCCTGCGCCTTGGCCTGCGCCTGAATCGACTTCTCCAGCGAACCGGCCGAAGCCACGGTGAACAGATCGGACTGCGGGGCCGCTGCCAGCGCCACCCCGGTCCCCAGCGCGAGCGAGCCGCCCAAACCCACGGCCAGTACGGCGGCGCGGGTGCGCAGGACCGACTTGTTCGCGTGAGTGGCCTTGGTGTGCTGCGTCATACGGAAACCTCCGGGGAAATCCAGGAAATGAATTGATCCCGACTTTGAATCGTCTGCGTTTCACCGGGATCGCCCTACCTTGATAACCCGGGGCCAGCTTTCTGCCAAGGGGGGCCTTTCCCCGCCTCCTACTATCCGTTCTCGTAGCGAAAGCCGGGGAATTTCGCCCCTTCCGGACCGGGGATGATCACCCGTAAAGCCCCTTCGGATACGCGCCCGAACGGTGTAGGCGGACACCCGCGACGCGTACTCCGGCGATTTCCCGGGGTTTTTCGCCAGCACGTCGACCACGTGGAAAAGGACCCGGCCCGGCCCTCGCGAAAGGCCCGGCGTCGACGGGCCGAAAGTCCCGGACGGCCGGCCCGGCCACCCGCTATCGCGCCTAGTAGGCCCTCGGGGGCCTGTGCCCCACATCACCGGCCGGGCCGCCGCCGATCACCCCACGCGGGCCGCCTGGCCTGGGCGTTCGCCCGTCCCGTCCGGGACCAACGGCCCCCGCCCGCAGTAGCCTGAGCACCCTCCGGGCAGGGGCCGGGGGCGAGCGTCCGCGCCGGGGCGGGGGCCGGGGACAGCGGGGGGACGGGGAACGTGGAGCCAACGGTCATCGGCACGCGGCTGGCGTCGAGCGCCATCGCGCCGCTCGTCAGGAAACTGTTCGTGTCCGAGGGGCCGGGCGCCGGTCTGGTGGACAAGCCGGTACGGATCTCGGGGCTGGTCTCCTTCCGCGGCGAGAAACGCACCCTCACCGAGACTGACCTGCACAAACTCGCGGCCGAGCTGGTCCGGCGCGGCATCCGGGCCGCCGGCCCGGGCGAGCGGCCGATTCCCGCCGACGAACAGGAGGCCGTCACCCACGCGCTGACCCGCACCCTGCACGGCCTCGGCGACCTCACTCTCAGCGACGTCGACGCCGTCCGGCACGGCTCCGGTGGCCTGGCCAGGCGCCTGGTCGCCCAGCGGCCCGACGCCGGCCGCGCCCACGGCCTCAGCGCCGACGCCACCGCGTTCCACGACACCGTCCTGGAAGCCGCCTGCCTGCACATCCTGCACTTCTTCACGCAGCGCTCCAGCTTCGTCGCGCACACCCTGGTCCGGCAGAGCGAGCAGCTGTCCGAGCTGGTGACCAGGGTCGACGCGCTGATCGAGCGCACCCCCACACACGCGGCGGCCGACGTGCGCTTCGAGGAGCGCTACGCCCGCTACGTCACGGCCAGACACGGCACCCTCACCATCTACGGCATCGACCTGACCACCTCCCCCGACCGGTGGCCGCTGGACGCGACGTATCTGAGCCTGCGCGCCACCCGCGCGGCCACGCCCCGCCACCAGGGGATCTCGCACCCTCCGAGCCACCGCCTCGACCCCGACGAGGTCAACCCCGAGGACGAGCCCGACGAGCCGTACGCCACCGCCCTCCCCCTCCCCGCCGACCAGGCGCTGGCCGACCGGGACCGGGTGCTGGTGCGCGGCGTCGCCGGCTCGGGCAAGACGACGCTGGTGCAGTGGCTCGCGGTGGTCGCCGCCAGCCGCCGGTACGACGAACGCCTGGTCCACCTCTACGGCCGTGTCCCCTTCGTCCTCCCGCTGCGCACCCTCACCCGGGGCGGCGCGCGGCTGCCCACACCCGGCGCCTTCCTGGCCGCCGTCGGCTGCCCGATCACCGACGCGCAGCCCGAGGGCTGGGCGGACCGGGTGCTGGGCGAGGGGCGCGGCCTGGTCCTCGTCGACGGCATCGACGAGATCCCCGAGGCCGAGCGCGCGCGGGCTCGCCGCTGGCTGCGCGACCTGCTCGACGCGTACCCGGGCAACCTCTACCTCGTCACCTCCCGCCCCTCGGCCGTCCGCGAGGACTGGCTGGGCCAGGACGGCTTCGACGAGCTGACGCTCGCGCCGATGAGCCGCGAGGACGTGGCCGCGTTCATCGGCCGCTGGCACACCGCCGCCCGCTCCGGGGCCACCGGTGAGGCCGCGACCCGGCTCGACGCGTACGAGCACTCCCTGCTCACCGCCGTCCGCACCCAGCGGGACCTCGGCCGACTGGCCACCAACCCGCTGATGTGCGGCCTGATCTGCGCCCTGCACCGGGACCGCCGGGGCTACCTCCCGCACGGCCGCAAGGAGCTGTACGACGCCGCCCTGTCCATGCTGCTCACCCGGCGCGACCGGGAGCGCGACATGAGCGGCCCGGACGGCGTCGAACTGCCCGAGGAACCACAGGTCCAGCTCCTCCAGAGGCTCGCGTACTGGCTGATCCGCAACGGTCGCACCGAGCTCGACCGCGACCACGCCGAGCGCGTCATCGCGCAGGCGCTGCCCGCCGTGCCGGCCGCCGCCGCCCAGGGCGACGGGGCGGCGATCTTCCGCCATCTGCTGCTGCGCAGCGGCCTGCTCCGCGAGCCCGGACCCGGCGCCGTGGACTTCGTCCACCGCACCTTCCAGGACTACCTGGGCGCCCGGCGCGCGGTCGAGGAGTGGGACATCGGCCTGCTGATCGACCACGCGGGCGACGACCAGTGGGAGGACGTCATCCGGATGGCCGTCGCCCACGCCCGCCCCCGCGAACGCGCCGAACTACTCGGCGAGTTGATACGCGCCGGCGACCAGGCCGGCGACGCCGCCACCCGGATGCGCGTCCACCTGCTGGCCCTGGCCTGTCTGGAACACGCCACCGAGATCGACCCCGCCGTCCGCGCGGAAGTGGAGGAGCGCACGGCCCGCCTCATCCCGCCCGCCACCAACGACGCCGCCCGCCTGCTCGCCGCGATCGGCCCGCTGGTCCTGGGCCTGCTGCCCGGCCCGGAGAACCTCTCCGAGCGGGAGGCGACCCGGGTCACCGTCAC
The DNA here is from genome assembly GCF_042799315.1 of Streptomyces sp. NPDC057702. Classification (NCBI taxonomy): domain Bacteria; kingdom Bacillati; phylum Actinomycetota; class Actinomycetes; order Kitasatosporales; family Streptomycetaceae; genus Streptomyces; species Streptomyces sp. NPDC057702. Next base: position 57,055 of record NZ_JBHVJC010000027.1, read on the forward strand.
CGCCTCCCACATCGACTCCGACGCCGCCATCCCCGCCCTGGCCCGCTTCCGCGACCACCCCGCCATCTCCGTGCGCTCCCAGCTCGTCTGGGCCTGGCACCGCTACGACACCCGCCGCTACGCCCACGAGGTCATCGCCCACCTCGATCCGGAGGGCCTGTACTACGTGGCGACCTCGGCGGAGGAGCTGGCCGCCCTGGCCGAGCTGGGCGGCCGACCCCGACTGGAGACGCGCGGCGATATCGACCCGGCGGCGCTGGCCGCGTACGTCGGCGGCCACCAGCTCACGCACCTGCGCATGCGGGGCAACGACCTGCTGGAGGACCTGAACTTCCTCTCCGGACAAGGGGAGTTGACGAGTCTCGGCATTCAGCTCTGCGGCCCGGTTCACGACCTGGGGCCGATCAGCTCGCTGCCGCTGGAGCACCTCGCTCTCACGCTGACCCCGCCACCGGGGGCCGAGATGGACCTGAGCCCCCTGCGCACCCTCACCCGGCTCCGTTCGCTCAGGCTCTTGGTGGACGACGACCTCACGTGGGACCTGGGACGGTTGCCCGTGGAGGCGCCGCTGAGCGTCCTCGAACTCGGCTATCTCCCCCGGGCCCGCGGTGGCATGGAGGGTGTCTCCCGTTGGCCCCTGCTGGGCGCGCTGGAGCTGGGGGTGAACAGCCCGCAGAGCTCCGCCGAGTGGGACGCCCTCTGCACCCTGGGCCACCTGGACTACCTGAGCATCACCGGTGACTCCCTCACCCACCTGACGCCACGGCACACCCTGCCCACACTCCCCCGCCTCCGGGTGGACTTCTCCTTCGAGGACGCCCCTGACCTCACCGCGCTCCCTACGTCCTTCCCCGGGCTCCGCTGGCTGGACCTGAGCGACGAGGTCGACACCAACGCGGAACTCGACCTCACCCCGCTAGCCGACCTCACCCAGCTCACCACCCTCCACGTCCCCCCGGACGCCCGCCTGACCGGCCCCAGGCCCCTCGACATCATCACAGCTAATCGCCTAGGCCCCGACGTGCTCCCGCCCCGACACTCCTCCTGAGTAGCCCGGCTGAGCGGCCCGGCCCCGGCCGTGGGGCGGCCGGGCCCGCCTCCGTACGGGCGGGACTTTCCGGGGCCGCACCGGCGCCCCCTGCGGGGCGAAAGGCGCTCCAGGCCCCCGAGCCCAGCCCCTGCCAGAGCCCCCGAGCCCCTGCGCGGCCTGGGCAGCAGCCGGGCCGCCGCCAGGGGCCTCCGCCGCCCCACACGAAAGCCCGCCCCCGGCTCCGCCGTAGCGGGCCCGGGGGCGGGCTGGGTGCTGCTGGTGCGAACCGCCCGTGTCGCCACGGGGGGCCGCCAGGGCGGGGGGCTGGGGTCCCGTGTCAGGGGCCGGCCCGCCGCCGGGTGACGACCGCTTACGCGTCCTTCGTCAGGTTCGGGCCGCCGCCCGCCGCCGACTCGATCGGAGGCGTGTCGGGCAGGTCGGACTTCTCCTCGCCACGGAAGGTGAACTTCTTCTCCTCACCCTCGCCCTCGACACCGACGACCACGATGTGACCGGGGCGCAGCTCGCTGAAGAGGATCTTCTCCGAGAGCGTGTCCTCGATCTCGCGCTGGATCGTCCGGCGCAGCGGCCGGGCGCCCAGCACGGGGTCGTAGCCCTTCTTGGCGAGCAGCGCCTTGGCGTCCGCGCTGAGCTCCAGGCCCATGTCGCGGTCCTTCAGACGCTCGTCCACCTTGTCGACCATGAGGTCGACGATCTGGATGATGTCTTCCTCGGTGAGCTGGTGGAAGACCACGGTGTCGTCGACACGGTTGAGGAACTCGGGCCGGAAGTGCTGCTTGAGCTCCTCGTTGACCTTGTTCTTCATCCGCTCGTACCCGGTCCGGACGTCGCCCGCGGCGGCGAAGCCGAGGTTGAAGCCCTTGGAGATGTCCCGGGTGCCGAGGTTGGTCGTCATGATGATGACCGTGTTCTTGAAGTCCACGACCCGGCCCTGGGAGTCGGTCAGCCGACCGTCCTCCAGGATCTGCAACAGCGAGTTGAAGATGTCCGGGTGGGCCTTCTCGACCTCGTCGAAGAGCACGACGGAGAACGGCTTGCGGCGCACCTTCTCGGTGAGCTGGCCACCCTCCTCGTATCCGACGTAGCCGGGGGGCGAGCCGAACAGCCGCGAGACCGTGTGCTTCTCGCTGAACTCCGACATGTCGAGCGAGATGAGCGCGTCCTCGTCGCCGAAGAGGAACTCGGCGAGCGTCTTGCTCAGCTCGGTCTTACCGACACCGGACGGGCCGGCGAAGATGAACGAACCACCGGGGCGCTTGGGGTCCTTGAGGCCCGCCCGCGTACGGCGGATGGCCTGCGAGAGCGCCTTGATGGCGTCCTTCTGGCCGATGACGCGCTTGTGCAGCTCGTCTTCCATCCGCAGCAGCCGGGAGGACTCCTCCTCGGTGAGCTTGAAGACCGGAATGCCGGTGGCGGTCGCCAGGACCTCGGCGATCAGCTCCTCGTCCACCTCGGCGACGACGTCCATGTCGCCGGCCTTCCACTCCTTCTCCCGCTTGGCCTTCGCGGCCAGGAGCTGCTTCTCCTTGTCGCGCAGCCCGGCGGCCATCTCGAAGTCCTGCGAATCGATCGCGGACTCCTTCTCCCGGCGCACGTCGGCGATCTTCTCGTCGAATTCGCGGAGGTCCGGCGGTGCGGTCATCCGGCGAATGCGCATCCGGGAGCCGGCCTCGTCGATCAGGTCGATGGCCTTGTCCGGCAGGAAGCGGTCGGAGATGTAGCGGTCGGCGAGCTGGGCCGCGGCCACCAGGGCGGCGTCGGTAATGGAAACGCGGTGATGCGCCTCGTACCGGTCGCGCAGGCCCTTCAGGATCTCGATGGTGTGCGGCAGCGACGGCTCCGCGACCTGAATGGGCTGGAAACGGCGCTCAAGGGCCGCGTCCTTCTCCAGGTGCTTGCGGTACTCGTCGAGCGTGGTGGCACCAATGGTCTGGAGCTCGCCACGGGCCAGCATCGGCTTGAGAATGCTGGCGGCGTCAATCGCGCCCTCGGCGGCGCCGGCACCCACCAGGGTGTGCAGCTCGTCGATGAACAGAATGATGTCGCCGCGCGTGCGAATCTCCTTGAGCACCTTCTTCAGGCGCTCTTCGAAGTCACCGCGGTAACGGGAACCGGCGACCAGCGCACCCAGGTCCAGGGTGTACAGGTGCTTGTCCTTGAGCGTCTCGGGCACCTCGCCCTTGACGATGGCCTGCGCCAGTCCCTCGACGACCGCCGTCTTACCGACGCCGGGCTCACCGATGAGGACCGGGTTGTTCTTCGTGCGGCGCGAAAGCACCTGCATGACCCGCTCGATCTCCTTCTCGCGCCCGATGACCGGGTCGAGCTTGGATTCGCGGGCGGCCTGCGTCAGATTGCGGCCGAACTGGTCCAGGACAAGGGACGTCGAAGGCGTGCCCTCGGCGGGGCCGCCAGCCGTGGCGGCCTCCTTGCCACCGGAGTATCCGGAAAGCAGCTGAATGACCTGCTGCCGGACCCGGTTCAGGTCCGCGCCGAGCTTCACGAGGACCTGGGCGGCGACGCCCTCACCCTCGCGGATCAGGCCGAGCAGAATGTGCTCCGTGCCGATGTAGTTGTGCCCGAGCTGAAGGGCCTCTCGGAGCGACAGCTCCAGCACCTTCTTGGCACGGGGAGTGAAGGGGATGTGCCCGGACGGGGCCTGCTGGCCCTGACCGATGATCTCCTCCACCTGCTGCCGGACCGCCTCGAGCGAAATCCCGAGGCTCTCCAGGGCCTTAGCGGCGACACCCTCACCCTCGTGGATCAGCCCCAGGAGGATGTGCTCGGTGCCGATGTAGTTGTGGTTGAGCATCCGGGCTTCTTCCTGAGCCAGGACGACAACCCGCCGCGCACGGTCGGTGAACCTCTCGAACATCGTTAATCGCTCCTCAGAGCGGTCAGAAAGATCGGGGACGATCCCCTCCCTGTCCTTCCGCAGCTTAGTCCCGCAAGCAGGGACCGCTCATTCCAACTGCCGACACCCGGGATCTCCCCCACAGCGGTGGGGACGGATTCCTGCCCCGAACAGCCGGCACCTGCTCCAACCCGATGGTGCGAGACGATGTTCCCGCAGGCCAAGCATCTACGCACACCGCCGCTACGCCGATGGCGAACGCGCCGGTGTCCCGGCCGCCGGGCCGCCCCTTCCCACTAGGTCTGTCTTACCCTCACGCACTGACACTCCATGCCGCGCGACCCGGTTCCATCCGCTACGGGCGAACAACCTCGCGCCCACGGAAAAGACCGGCCACGCCCCGTACACCCCGAACCACCCACAGAGAGCGACGGCATGTCAACTGAGCGTAACCCCTCGATCCTTCGGTGGGTTGCCCCGGACATGACGTCACCCGACCCGACCACGGCGGCGCTCCCCCGACGGCGCGCGCCCCTCGCGCCCCGTACTCCGCCGGACGCGCCCGCGTCGTGGCGTGCGGTACGCGACTGGTACGAGCGCGAGTTGGACTGGCGGACGGCTCCGGCATGCGGGGGCCCGGTCGAGCTGTTGACCGGGCTCTGTTTCGACGTTCTGGAGCTGCCCGCCGACGCGGGGAACGCGGTGGCGCGCCGCGTGTCGCGCACCGGCCCCGTGGCCGTCCACGGGTCGCGGATGTTCTTCCTGGTCGCCCCGGGCGCCGCCGACGAGCTTCCCGGGCTGCTCGACTGGCTGGACTGGGGCGGCGTCCCGCTGGAGCTGACCGCGTTGGGCGTGGGTGACCGGATGCCCGCTCCGCTCCCCGCACCCCACGGCGACCGCGGCTCGCGGGAGACCGCCGTCTGGGTGCGGCCTCCCAGTCCTGGGGGCGGGTCGAGCTGGATGTTGCCGTCCCTCGGCCTCCGGCGCGGGGAGGGAGCCCGAGGGTCCCACGGCCTTGCCGGCGGTGCGGGAAGGGACGACGTTCGGGGCGACGCCGACACTCCGGACCTGGTCCGACTGGTCAGCGCCGCGGCGACGGAATGCCACCGGGCCCGACTGCTGCGCGTGCGGCGTAACGATGTCGGCCGAACTCAGCCGTTGGCCTTCTCGTACGCCTCACGCACGGCGGCGGGAACACGACCGCGGTCGTTGACCTCGTGACCATTCTGCTTCGCCCAGGCACGAATCTTCGCGGTGTCCTGACCGCTGCTCGCCCCCGCGCGCACCCGCGTACGTCCGCCGGCGGCACGGCCACCGGTACGACGACCACTCTTGGTGTACGGCTCAAGGGCAGAGCGGAGCTTGTCCGCGTTAGCCGTGGTGAGGTCGATCTCGTACGTCTTGCCATCCAGCGCGAACGTCACGGTCTCGTCGGCCTCGCCACCGTCGAGGTCATCAACAAGAAGGACCTGAACCTTCTGTGCCATTGAGGATTCCTTTCACGGATAAGGGATTACGAGGCATTAGCAAACCGCTTTTCCCGAGAAAACACAAACCCCCAGGGAAGGTTCGGCTACGCATCCGCGTGGGAACACTCCGTCGCGGAGCTATGTGATAGGTGAGCGATTCGGACATAGGGGCCCGCACTCACAGTTGCAGAAGCATCCGGCTGTTGCCAAGGGTGTTCGGCTTCACCCGTTCGAGGCCAAGGAACTCGGCGACACCCTCGTCATAGGAACGCAGCAGCTCGCTGTAGACATCGCCGTCCACCGGCGTCTCCCCGATCTCTACGAAGCCATGCTTGCCGAAGAACTCCACTTCGAAGGTCAGGCAGAAAATTCGCCGAACGCCGAGCCATCGCGCGGTCTGCAACAGCTTGTCCAGTACTTGGTGCCCGATGCCGCAGCCGGACAGCTCGGGATGGACGGCCAGAGTGCGCACCTCGGCCAGGTCTTCCCACATCACGTGGAGCGCGCCACAGCCAATGACCTCGCCGTCCTCGTCCCGCTCCGCTACCCAGAACTCCTGGATGTCCTCGTAAAGCGTCACGGTCGCTTTGTCGAGCAGGATGCGCTCGCCCACGTACGCGTCGATGAGGCGCCGCACGGCACGAACATCGGAGGTGCGGGCGCGGCGGACGGTGACGGCTTTTGATAGCGGGGACATGGCCGGACGCTATCGCCCCGCTTCACCGCTTGTGTCGCCGGGCTCGTCGAGTTGCACCACCCGCATGGCATCGCGCAGGGCTTCCCGCTGACCATCGGACATCATCCCGAAGAACGCCACGAGCGCCGCTGCCGGGTTGTCACTAGCGGACCACGCTTCGTTCATGAGTGCGGCGGCGTAGGCGGCCCTGGTGGAGACGGCCTCATATCGATAGGCCCGGCCTTCTGCTTCCCGCCGCACCCAGCCCTTCTGATGAAGGTTGTCCATTACCGTCATGACGGTGGTGTAGGCGATGGAGCGTTCCCGCTGAAGGTCTTCCAGCACTTCTCGGACAGTGACCGGGCGGTTCCACTTCCACACCCGCGTCATGACCGCGTCTTCCAACTCTCCCAATGGCCGAGGCACACCTGAATAATAGTGGGAGATGTCCCATTTGCCCGCCTGTGCGGCAGGAAAAAGGGCGTACGTTCCGGCCAGAGGACTCGGTTCATACGCCCGTGGCGGACCCACTCACCGTGGGCCCGCGAGGTTAACGGTCACCGCCCGACCGCCCGTACGGCATGCGACGGCCACGCGGCGGGAGGGGGGTTAGGCTCCCTGCCCCTTCGGCGCGCCCTCCTGGCGGGCGGCCTCGGCGCGCACCAGCGCGGCGTCCACGGCGGCGTCTTCCTTGCCCTTGTTGACGCCACCCTGGCTCTTCACGATGGTCTTGATCAGCGCGATAAAGGCCACGGCCATCACGGCGGGCGGGACCAGCGCGGAGACGTAATCCATGAGTGTCGGCCTCCCTGTGCCTGAGGACCCCAGGTTACGGGGTGCCCCCCGGACCGCCCCGACAGGGGCCGACACATCGACGGGTGACGGGCCGGCGGGGCGGGCCGCGGGTCAGGCCGAGCGGGCCGCCGGGAGGGCCGACCGGCGGCGACCGAGGGGGCCCGACAGCCGGCCGGCGCGAAGGTCGGACAGCCGGTCGTCGGCGGGGGCGGTGGGCGGCGGGGTGGCGGGCGGGCGCTTGCGCGGGAAGACCTCGCCCGGCGTGGGCACCGGGCGACGGGGCGCGCTCGGGCCCGGCCCGGGGGGCCGCCTGGCCGGCTCGGGCGCCTTGTCCGGCCTGGGGTCGGGGGACTTGCCCGGCGCGCCGCCCGGCGTACGCGAGGGGGCCGCGCCCGGGGTCCCGGCGGGGCGGGCCGCGCCCGTCCTGCCGCCCGGCAGGGCGACCAGGCGGGCCCGCACCTCCAACTCGGCCAGCCACTCGCAGCGGCGCGCCAGAGCGACCCGTCGACGCGTCTCGGCCGGTCCGACGGGGGCGGCGCACAGCACGCGCAGGGCGGCCAGGTCCTCGGCACGCGGCACGTAGCCGGCGTCCACGGCGGCGGTCAGCTGCTCCAGGTAGCCGATGGCCGCGCCGGGCAGGGCGGACCGGTAGCGGGCCAGTTCGGCCAGCAGGAAGGCCCGCAACCGGCCGCCCTCGCGCGCCGCCTCGTCCACGCCCCGGGCCAGCCGCAGGAACGCGCGCACCTCCTCGTCCCGGTCGGGCGCGGGCGCCCCACGCTGGCCGGGGGCGAACACCGCCGGCCGGCCGGCGGTGGCGCCGGGGGCCGCGCGGGCGGCGGTGCGCGCGGCGGCATGCGACGAGGCCGGCGGGGCGTGGTCGACGGCGGGAAGCGGCGGGCCGGCCGCGGTCGCGGGGGCGGCGGCGTGGGGTGCCAGCGGGGCGGGCGCGGCCGGGCGCGACGGGGTCGCGTCGGGCTCGGGCGTAGGGCGCGCCGGCGGGGTGGCCACAGGGGCGGCCTGGACAGTGGCGGCGGTCGGTTCGAGCGCGAGCGCGAGGGCGCGCCGCAGCACGCGCAGCTCGTCCGCGCTGAACGCCATGCCGCCTCGCGATCCATAGGGCGTGGGCATGGCACGACTTTAAGTGCTAAGCGGACAAATGTCGCCCAGTACGCCATACCGGGGCGCGCCCTGACTCGCCGCCACACGCGGCCCCCACGGAGCGGCGGCCCCGACCCGCGACCGGCCCGGCTCGCCCGCGACGTTCGACCGGCTCCCCTCCGACCGGGCCTCGCGGCCCGACCGGGCGTACCGACTCGCGGCCCCCGACCACCTCGCCGGCCCCCCACCCCGGTCCGCCCGTCAGATGCGCCGGGCACGCCGGCCGGCCGGCTCCAGCCGCGCCACGCCGACGCGCGCGAGCCCGGCCGTGACCGCGCCGTGTCGGCCGACACCGACCGCCGCGCGGGGGCGGCGTGTCCTCGCGGCGGCCCAGGGCCGGCCATCCCGTGCGCGTGCCGCGATCCGCCGCGCCGCTCCGCGCCATTTCTTCGCGCTGTGAGCCGTGTTGGCCGGATATACCTCGTCGCGCTCCGCGAGTGAGCCTTCGCGCGCCGTTGTGCGCCCTATCACCGCGTAGTCGTTTCGTAACGCATCGGCAATCACGGAGTGCAATCGCGCCTTGCAAAATCTGTCATCACCGATCAGATCCGAATAGGACCGACCCGATTCGCGCTTATGCGCACCGATTCCCGCGCGGGGCGCCGCGAGGTGAGGGCCGTGGCAATGGGAGCGGAATTCTCGGTACGGGCGAACACCTCGCGGTGGGCGTCGCCGAGGGGCCGTACGCGATTCCGGGGAGGGGCGGGCCGGGGTTCGGGTGGGGGCGCGGGCGCGCCGCGCGGGGATTCACCGCTCGCGGGCGCGGAAAGATGGCCGAAGCGGAACGGGAGATGAGTTGGCCGTACACGCGTGCCCGACCACGGGTGACGAGCGGAGGGTTTCCCGGAACTCCGGTCAACGGGGCCTGGCGGCACGGCCGCCACGGCCGGAATTCCGCCATGAACGCACGCGCCGAATCGCCGGGGCATGGTCGGCACCGGCCCGCCGCGTCCCGACCGCCCCACGCGGCAGCGGGCTCACTCGCGGAGCGGCCCCACCCACCAGACGCCGCACCTCCGGAGCGGCCCCACCCAGCGAACGACACACCCCCGGAGCAGCCCCACCCAGCGAACGACACATCCTCGAAGCGGCCCCACCCACCGGGCAACGCACCTCCGGAGCGGCCCCACCCACCGGAGCGGCTCACCTCCGGGGCGGGCTCGGCCCGGGCGGGCTCATCCCACGCGGACTCGCCCACGCGGCCGACCCACCGTGCGCCGACCGGCCCAACCGCCGAGCGACACCGCCCCCCGGGCGGGGCCACGCGCCGCGCGACGGCTCCACGGCGCCGGTGGGACGCCCCGTAGGGCCGCTCGCCCACGCGGCCGGCACCGCCCGGCGCGGAGGGTGCGGCCGCGCGGTGGGTCGCCGGCCCGTGCGGTCGCCCGCCTCGCCGGGCGGGTGGCCGGGCGGGGGGTCGGACGCCTGGCGGAGCGGGCGTCCGTGCCGTGGGCTCACATACGGGAGACGTTGCGCTCGTACACCAGGCGCAGCCCTATCAGCGTCAGCCAGGGCTCGTGCTCGTCGATGACCGACGCCTCGCCGAGGACGAGCGGGGCCAGGCCGCCGGTGGCGATGACGGTGACGTCGTCCGGGTCGTCGGCCAGTTCACGGGCCATACGCGCGACGACGCCGTCGACCTGGCCGGCGAAGCCGTACAGGATGCCGGACTGCATCGCCTCGACCGTGTTCTTGCCGATGACGCTGCGCGGGCGGGCCAGCTCGATCTTGCGGAGCTGGGCGCCCTTGACGCCGAGCGCCTCCACGGAGATCTCGATCCCGGGGGCGATGACGCCACCGACGTACTCGCCGCGCGCGCTGACCGCGTCGAACGTCGTCGCGGTGCCGAAGTCGACCACCACGCACGGCCCCTCGTACAGCTCGACCGCCGCCAGCGCGTTGATGATGCGGTCCGCCCCGACCTCCTTGGGGTGGTCCATCAGGATCGGCACGCCGGTCTTGACGCCCGGTTCGACCAGCACGGCCGGTACGTCGCCGTAGTAGCGGCGGGTGACCTCGCGCAGCTCGTGCAGCACCGAGGGGACGGTGGAGCAGATGGCGATGCCGTCGATGCCGTCGCCCAGCTCCTCGCCGAGCAGCGGGTGCATGCCCATCAGGCCGTGCAGCAGGACGGCGAGTTCGTCGGCGGTGCGGCGGGCGTCGGTGGAGATGCGCCAGTGCTCGACGATCTCCTCGCCGTCGAACAGGCCGAGCACGGTGTGCGTGTTGCCGGCGTCGATGGTGAGCAGCATCAGCCCTCCTCTCGCAGGTCCAGGCCGATGTCGAGGATGGGCGCCGAGTGGGTCAGGGCGCCGACCGCGAGGTAGTCCACCCCGGTCTCGGCGTACGCGCGGGCGTTGGCCAGGGTCAGCCGGCCCGAGGACTCCAGCTTGGCCCGGCCGGCGACCAGGGCGACCGCCTCGCGGGTGAGCTCGGGCGTGAAGTTGTCCAGCAGGAGAAGCTCGGCGCCCTCGGCGAGGACCGGTTCGATCTGGTCGAGGCGGTCCACCTCGACCTCGATGGGCAGCCCGGGGAACCCGTCCCGTACGGCCTTGAACGCCGCCGCGACGCCACCCGCCGCGACCACGTGGTTGTCCTTGATCAGCGCCGCGTCCGCGAGGGACATGCGGTGGTTGACGCCACCGCCGCAGCGCACCGCGTACTTCTCCAGGGCGCGCAGGCCCGGCGTCGTCTTGCGGGTGTCGCGGACGGCGGCGCCGGTGCCCACCAGCTCGTCGGCCCAGGCACGGGTCGCGGTCGCGATGCCGGAGAGTCGGCACATCAGGTTGAGCGCGCTGCGCTCGCCCGTCAGCAGGTCGCGGGTGCGGGTACGGACGGTCAGCAGCTTGTCGCCGGCGGCGACGCGGTCGCCGTCCTCGGCGTGCCGCTCGACCTCGAACGCGTCGGTGCACACCACCGACAGGACCGCCTCGGCGATCCGCAGCCCGGCCACCGTGCCCGCCTCACGGGCGGTGAAGTCGCCGGTGGCCGTCGCGTCCTCGGGGATGGTCGCGACGGTGGTCACGTCCACGCCCCGGTCGAGGTCCTCCTCGATCGCCATGTGCGCGATGTCCTCGACCTGCACCGGGTCGAGGCCGGCCGTCACCAGCAGGGCGGCCAGGTCGGGGTCGAGCCCGCACTCCAGCGGGTCCAGGGCGTACGCGTGCTCGCCCGCGCCGCAGCCGCAGCCGTCGCCGCAGCCGCCGGTCTCCCCCGCTCCCCCGGCGGCGGAGCCGCCGATCTGCAACAGCGGGAGGTCCACTGGCTGCGGGCTGTCGTCGGGAGTGCTCACGGTCACGGCTCCTGGGTGGGCTCGGTGGGACTGACTGCGTCGAGAGGAAGCCTAGGAAGGGAAGCGGGGGGAGGGAGGGGGTTTGGCGGGGTGGCGTCGGCGGGCGCCGGCGGGGCCCCCTCGGACGGGGCGTCGGCCGGGGCGCGCGCGGGGCGCGCCGGTGTCGTCGGGTGCGCGGCCGGGGCGGCGGACGGGTCCGGGGCGGACGCCGGGGCGGAGGGGCCCGGGGTGGCGGGTGTGGCCGGGGTGGGCTGGGGTGCGGCGACCGGGCCGGGTGAGGTCGGTGTGGGTGCCGGGGCGGGGGCGTGCTCGCGGGGCGCGGGTTCGGCCCCGGGGGCACAGCGTACGGGCGGGAAGGCCGGGGTGGGCGTGGTGCGCAGGGTCAGCGCCCGATCCGGTCGCAGGGTGACCAGAAGGTGCCGGTTCCAGTCCGTGTCGTCCCGGTCCGGGTGGTCCTCGCGCCAGTGGCAGCCACGGGTCTCGGCGCGCCGCAGCGCGGCGGCCACCAACACCCGGGCGACCAGCAACAGGTTGGTGGCCTCCCACGTCTCGACGCCGGGTGCCGCGGTCTTGCCGTCGGCCGCCAGCTCCCGCGCGGCGTCCTCGTGCAGGCTCTCCAGCTCCCGCGCCGCCCGGCGCAGGCTCGCGGCGGAGCGCAGCACTCCGGCGCCCGTCGTCATGATCCGCTGCACGGCGAACCGGGCCTCGGGCGCCAGCAGCGGGCTGGTCGGGTGCGCGGCGACCTCGTACGCACCGGCTTCGCTCGGGGGCGTCGACGGGCGGGCGTCGGCCGCGCGCGGGGCCGCGTCGTGGGGGCCCGCCTCGGGTGGGGCAGCGGCGGACGGGGCAGCCTCGTGCGGACCGGCCGGGTGCGGCGGGGCCGCGTCGTCGGGAGCGGGCGCGCACGCGGCGGGCTGGGCGGGTGGCGTGATGTCGGCGGCGATGCGCTCGGCGAAGACCAGCCCTTCCAGGAGCGAGTTGGAGGCCAGGCGGTTGGCGCCGTGGACGCCGGTGCAGGCGACCTCCCCGCACGCGTACAGGCCCGGGACCGTGGTACGTCCACGCAGGTCGGTCCGTACGCCGCCGCTGGCGTAGTGCGCGGCCGGCGCGACCGGGATCGGCTCGGTGACCGGGTCGATGCCGTGCGCGCGGCAGGCGGCGAGGATGGTGGGGAAGCGCCGCTCCCACATGGTCGCGCCGAAGTGCCGGGCGTCCAGGTACATGTGCGGGGCGCCGCGCTCCAGCATCCGGCGCGTGATGCCCTTGGCGACGATGTCGCGCGGGGCCAGCTCCGCGAGCTCGTGCTGGCCGACCATGAAGCGGATGCCCTCGTCGTCCACCAGGTACGCGCCCTCGCCCCGCACTGCCTCGGACACCAGCGGCTGCTGACCCTCGGCCTCCGGGCCGAGCCACAGGACCGTCGGGTGGAACTGGACGAACTCCAGGTCCGAGATCTCGGCGCCGGCGCGCAGCGCGAGCGCGACGCCGTCACCGGTGGAGACGGCGGGGTTGGTGGTGGCCGAGAAGACCTGGCCCATGCCGCCGGTGGCCAGGACGACCGAGCGGGCCCGCACGGCCCCGACGCCGTCCCGCCGCCCCTCGCCCATCACGTGCAGCGTCACGCCCGCCGCCCGGCCCGACGCGTCCCGCAGGAGGTCGAGGACCAGGGCGTTCTCGATGGTCTCGATGCGCCCGCCGGCCACGGCGACACCCGGCGCGGGGGCCTCGGGCCCCGAGGCCGGGCCCGCCGCGCGGACGGCGTCCACCAGGGCCCGCGATATCTCGGCGCCGGTCGCGTCCCCTCCCGCGTGCGCGATGCGGCGCCGGTGGTGGCCGCCCTCGCGGGTGAGGAGGATCGCGCCGGTGTCGGCGTCGCTGTCGAAGCGGGCGCCGGTGCCGATCAGCCGGTGGACCGCGCCGGGGCCCTCGGTGACCAGGGTGCGTACGGCCGCCTCGTCGCAGAGGCCGGCGCCCGCGACGAGCGTGTCGGCCTCGTGCTGGTCGGGCGTGTCCCCCTCGCCGAGCGCCGCCGCGATGCCGCCCTGCGCCCAGCGCGTCGAGCCGTCGTCGAGCCGGGCCTTGGTCACCACGGTGACCGAGGCACCGGCGGCGGCGCAGCGCAGCGCCACCGTCAGGCCGGCCACGCCGGAGCCGACGACCACCACGTCGGCGTCGATCGCCCACCCGGGCGCGGGCGCGTGCAGCCGGGGCCGGGAGCCGGGCACGGCGTCCGGCTCGGCCGGGCTGGTCGGCTCGACCGGGCCGGGGTCGGTGGGCTCGGCGGCTGCCTGGCGCCCCGGAGGCGCCGGGGACCGGGAGCTCGGGCGCGCGTCGGCCGCGGCCCCGGCGCCGGGGGGCGTCGCGGCGGTGCCGGGGCCGGGGCGTACGCCGTCGTCCGTACGGGTCATGACGTGGCCCCCTGCTGTGCGAACTCCAGGCGTACGTTGTCGATGAGGCGGGTGGCGCCGACGCGGGCGGCGACGGCGAGCACGGCCTCGCCCCTGAAGTCGGCGCCGATCTCGGTGAAGCCGGACGCGTCCACCAGCGCCAGATAGTCCAGGACCAGCGACGGATCGGCGCCGGCCGCCTCGGTCAGCACGGCCCGCGCGGCCTCCCGCACGTGCTCGGGCAGCGATCGCCCCGCCGGTGCGGTCGGCTCGCCGCCGGCCGGGGTGGGCGAGCCGCCCGCCGGCCCGCTGGCCGACGGCCGCACCGCGCCGTTGACCGAGGCGCGGCCGGCCGGGGCGGCCTGGGCCGAGGCGATTGCCGGGCCGTCCGCCGCCGCCGCCGCCAGCGCCGCGCGGCCCGCGAACAGGGCCCGGGACAGGGCCAGGGCCGTGCCGCGCTCGGCGGGCGAGAGGTAGCGGTTGCGGCTGGAGAGGGCCAGGCCGTCCGGCTCGCGCACGGTGGGGACGCCCACGATGTGGACGGGGAAGTTCAGGTCGGTCACCATGCGGCGGATCAGCGCGAGCTGCTGCGCGTCCTTCTCGCCGAAGAAGGCCACGTCGGGCCGGGTGAGGTGGAGCAGCTTGGCGACGACGGTCAGCACGCCGTCGAAGTGGCCGGGCCGGGACGCCCCCTCGTACCGCTCGCCCGTGGGGCCCGCCGCGATCCGCACCTCGGGCTCACCGCCCGGGTAGACGTCGGCCACCGGTGGGGCCAGCACGATGTCGGCGCCGGCCTCCGCCGCCACCTCCAGGTCGGCCTCCAGCGTGCGCGGATAGCGGTCGAGATCCTCGCCCGCGCCGAACTGCAGCGGGTTCACGAAGACCGTGACCGTGACCAGGCCCTCGTCGCCGACCCGGGCGCGCGCGGCGCGGATCAGCGAGGCATGCCCACGGTGCAGCGCGCCCATCGTCATCACCACGGCCGTGCGGCCGGGCGTCGCGTGCGGGCTCAGCGCCTCCTCGTAGTCACGGATGCCGGTACACAGCTCGACGTCCGGCCCCCCGGTGTTGGCCTCACTCCACCGTCGCGGGCTCATCGGCCGCCTCCACTCGTACCGTTCGCACTGTCCGCGCCGCCACCGCCGCGCGGCTCCTCGTCCCCGTGGTGCGCCAGCGCCTCCAGCAGGTCCTCGGCGAGCTCTGGCCTGAGCAGGCCGTGCGCCAGGGCCCGGTCGGCCGTCGTGCGCGCCATCGCCAGGTATCCCGGCACGGCGGCCGGCGCGCGCCGGCGCAGCTCCGCCACGTGGGCGGCGACCGTGCCCGCGTCGCCGCGCGCGACCGGGCCGGTCAGCGCGGCGTCACCGCTGCGCAGGGCGTTGTCCAGGGCGGCGCCGAGGAGCGGGCCCAGCATGCGGCCGGGCGCGCCGACACCGGCCTCCTGGAGCAGCTCCCGCGCCTGGGCCACCAGCGTGACCAGGTGGTTGGCCCCGATGGCCAGCGCCGCGTGGTAGAGCGGGCGGGCCTCCTCGGCGATCCACTCCGCCTCGCCACCCATCTCGATGACCAGCGCCTCGGCGGCCAGCCGCAACTCCTCGGGCGCGGTGATGCCGAACGAGCATCCCGCGAGCCGCTCCACGTCCACGGCCGTGCCGGTGAACGTCATCGCCGGGTGCAGCGCCAGCGGCAGCGCGCCCGCCCGCAGCGCGGGGTCGAGCACGGCCGTCCCGTACCGACCCGAGGTGTGTGCCAGGAGCTGACCCGGGCGGATCGCGCCGGTCTCGGCCAGCCCCTCGACCAGGCCGGGCAGCGCGTCGTCAGGCACGGTGAGCAGCACCAGCTCGGCGCGGGCCAGCACCTCGGCGGGGGTGACCAGCGGCACCTCGGGCAGCAGCGCGGCGGCCCGGCGCACGGAAGCGTCGGAGACGCCGGAGGCGGCGACCGGGCGGTGCCCGGCCAGGCGCAGCGCGGCGGCGAGCGCGGGCCCGACCCTGCCCGTGCCGACGACACCGACGGTGAGCCTGGCGGGTCGGTCCTGGGGGTCTGGGAGGGGGTGTGGGTTCACGGAGCGACGGCCTTCCGTTCCAGTCCGCGAGGGGTACCGGACGATTGAGCGCCATGCTACGCGAGTGCCCACAACGGGCTCCTGATGTGCCCAGAGCCTGTGGATAACCTCGTAGGACACGCTCCGGAGCGCGGACCGGCGCACCCCGCCCGCTGCCTGTCACACCCCTCGCCACCAGCGCGAACCCGTCACGGGGGCGGCCGGGGCGAGGCCAGGCACCACGCCCCGCCCCGGCCGCCACGCGTCCCCACCGACAGCCCGTGGACCGCCCGCCACGCGAGCCGGAGCCCACGCTGGCGCCCCCGACCCGCACCCGCACCCCGGAACCCGCGAGCGACCACCCCGATGCCGTGGGGCGAGACCCGCCGGCCGCGCGACGACCGACAGCCGAGGGCGGCCGACGCGCGGGGCGACGGCCGACAGCGGGGCGACGGCCGAGAGTCGAGGGGCGCACGTAGGGCAAGGGGGAACAGTCGTCGGGCGGGGAGCGGCAGCCGACACGCGGGGAGGGCGGCCCGCGCGGCCACCCCCGGCCACGCGCGCCGCCCCCGTGACGGCCGCGGCGTACTCCCCCGTCGCCGCCTCCGCCCGCTCCGTTCCCCCGCTACCACGCCGCCGCCCGCGCGTCCCCACGCGCACGCGCGCGTCCGTCGCGACCGCTCCGGTTCGTCTCGATGACGCGCGATCCCCGCGCACCCGCACACCCGCACACCCGCGCGGCGGACGCGCGGACGGAGACGGATGCCCCATCGGCCGCGTCCCCACCCGCCCCCACACACGGCTCCCGGACTCGCGCTACGCGCTGCCTCGCACGCACGCGCGCGCGTGAACACTTCCGACGCGAGGAGATCGCGAAGAACACGACCCGTCCCCCCCCGCGCGCCCCGCCGTGCCCCCGGGGCCCGGCCAGGCCCGGCCCGCCGCGCCTACGCCGTCTCGCGGCACGCCCCCGCGTCGCACAGAAAGGCTCGGGACGAGGTCCCGGCCGGGTGCGTCGCGGGTGTGGTGTTCGCGTCGATCGCCGTGGTCAGCGCGCCGGGCGCGGGCTGGCGCGCGGCGGGCCCGGGCGACGGGGCGGGCGCCTCGGCGCGGGGGCGCGCGGCGGAGTGCGCCGGCTCCGCGCCGGTGGTGGTCGCGGTCACCGCCGCGCGGGCGGTGGCGGTACTGCCCCGGCTGGCCGCGGGGTGCAGCCAGCGGGTCAGGGTGCCACGGGCGGCGCGCAGGAGGCGGGGCACCGGGCCCCGGCCGACGGCGCGTTCGGCGACCACGGCCTGGAACCTCCGGTACTCGCGTAGCTCACCCACCACCCGCCAGTCGTGGCGGCCGGGCGCGGGCGGGGCGGGCACGCCCTGCCGTGAGCTGCGGTAGAGGTCGAGTGCGTACTGCTGGGTGACGTCCATGGCCTCACCCTGCGACAGCCCCGCCAAGCGCGTCGCTTCGTTTGACGAAGGCAGTCAAGTGAGCGCTGAGCTGGGTCGCGGCAGTGCACAGTAGGTGGTGTGAGTGTGACCATCGACATCGCGGGACTGCCCCCCGAGCGCATCGTCTTCGCCCCGTCCCCGCTGGCGGAGCTGGGCGCGGCGCTGCACGCGCTGTCCGAGCCCGCGCACCACCCGGGGCTGCACAACTGGACGACCGCCACCGCCTGCGCCCTCAAGCCCGACCTGGCCGACCGGCTCCAGGAGGCCGACTTCCTGTGGCGTACGACGCGTTCCGACATCATGCTGCCGCCCACTCCGGGCGCGACGCTGGCCGAGGACCTGGACCAGCTCGACCTGATGCCGGAGGAGGAGTTCGTGACGGCCGCGCTGGAGATCTCCTGCGCGGCCAGCTACGGGCGGGCGCGGCCGAGCCCGCTGCACGACGCGGACGAGCGCGACCGGACCCGGGAGCGGGCGGCGGCGCGCGGCCCGTGCCAGGCGGCGTTCGTGGAGCGCATCCTGGCCGACCCGCCCGCCGTGCGCGCCTGGCTGCGTCGCCTCTTCGAGGACTGTGAGCAGGCGTTCTTCGCGGACACCTGGCAGCGGGTGCGGGTCCAGCTCGCCGCCGACGCCCGCCACAAGGCGGAGGTGCTGCGGCACAAGGGGCTGGCCGAGGCGCTGGCCGAGGTCTCGCCGGCGCTCTCGCTCGACACCGAGCGCCAGCGCATCGTGGCGGACAAGCTGGCCACCGGTCAGACCAGCGCGTTGCTGCCCGGCGAGCGCGCCGGCGTCACCTTCGTGCCGAGCGCGTTCGGCTGGCCGCACCTGCTGGTGTTGCACGCCCCGGGCTGGCGGCCCGTCGTGCACTACCCCGTCAGCTCCCCGGAGCTGCCCCGCCCGCAGGCCCTGGAACTGGTGCAGCTCCGCCTGGAGGCGGTGGCCCACCCGGTGCGCATGATGCTGTGCCGCACACTGTCGCGGGGCACGCACACCACCGGCGAGCTGGCCAACGCGCACGGCATCACCGCGCCCGAGGTCTCGCGGCACGTCGCCGTGTTGAAGAAGGCCGGGCTGCTGACCACGCGCCGGCGCGGCCGGTACGTCCAGCACCAACTCGACCTGACGGCCGTGGCACGCATGGGCACCGACTTCCTGGAGGCCGTCCTGCGCTAGGCGGCAGGCGCCCGGCGCACACACCCCGCCCGCCACGGGCCCGCGCCGCGACCCCGCCGCCCCGGCGTACGCCCCCGCGCCACGCCCGGACCCACGGGGCCGGGCGGGCGCACCCGGCCCCGCCGCTACTGCGGCGTACCGCCCGCGCGGACCAGCCCCGTCTCGTACGCCAGGACCACCACCTGCACCCGGTCCCGCAGGTTGAGCTTGGTCAGGATGCGGCCCACGTGGGTCTTGACGGTCGCCTCGGAGAGCACCAGCCGCTTGGCTATCTCGCCGTTCGACAGACCCTGCGCCACCAACAACATGACCTCGCGCTCCCGGTCGGTCAGCTTGCCGATCTCCGAGCGCTCGGCCTCGGCCGCGCCACTGCTGGGCAGCATGGGCGTGAACCGGTCGAGCAGCCGGCGCGTGGTGCTGGGCGCGACCACCGCGTCGCCGCTGTGCACGGCGCGGATGGCGGTGAGCAGCTCGGCGGGCGGCACGTCCTTGAGCATGAAGCCGCCGGCGCCGGCCTTCAGCGCGGAGAACGCGTACTCGTCGAGGTCGAACGTGGTCAGGATGAGCACCTTGGGCGCGCCCTCCACGCCGCAGATGCGCGCGGTGGCCTCCACCCCGTCCAGTCGGGGCATGCGCACGTCCATCAGCACGACGTCCACCCGCGTACTCCGCAGCACCTCCAGCGCTTCGAGGCCGTCGCCGGCTTCGGCGACGACGTCCATGTCCGGCTGGGCCGCGAGCACCATGCGGAAGCCGGTACGAAGGAGGGCCTGGTCATCGACGAGCATCACGCGAATGGGCATCGGTCCGGTTCTCTTTCTTCAGGTTCTTCGGGTTCTTGGGGCGGGCGCGGCGTGTGGCGGCGGGAGACGGGGGCCCGTGGGGGCGGGCCCGCCCCGCGAGGGGCCGTGGCGGATGGGGCGATGGGGCACACCGTACGCGCGGGACCCGACGCGCCGGTCACCGCCGCTCACCGGCCCGGCTTGAGCGGCAACACGGCGCTCACCCGGAAGCCGCCGCCGCTGCGGGCTCCCGCGTCCAGGCGGCCCCCGACCATCCCGACGCGCTCGCGCATGCCGATCAGGCCGTGGCCGAGACCGTCGGCGCCGCCCGCCTCGTACAGCTCGCGGCCCGCGCCCCGGCCGTCGTCCTCGATCAGCAGGTCCAGTTCGGTGTCGGCGTAGGTGAGCCGGACGGTCGCCCCGGCGTGCTGCCCCCCGTGCTTGCGCGTGTTGGTCAGCGCCTCCTGCACGATGCGGTACGCGGTCAGCTCCACGCCGCTGTCCAGCGGGCGCGGCTCGCCCTCCACCCTGAAGTCGACCGGCAGGCCGGCGCCGCGCACCTGCTCGACCAGCTCCGTGAGCTGCTCGACACCCGGCTGCGGCACGTACTCGCCGCCCTCGGCGCCCTCCCCGGTCCGCAGCACGCCCAGCAACCTGCGCATCTCGGCCAGCGCCTGCCGGCCGGTGCCCGAGATCGTCTCCAGGGCCTGCTTGGCCTGCTCGGGGGCGGCGTCCAGGACGTACGCCGCGCCGTCGGCCTGCACCACCATCACCGACACGTTGTGCGCGACCACGTCGTGCAGTTCGCGGGCGATGCGGGCGCGCTCGCCGGCCACGGCCACCTTCGCCTGCGCCTCGCGCTCCCGCTCCAGGCGCGCGGCGCGCTCCTCAAGCTGGGCGTAGTAGGCGCGGCGCGTACGGATCGAGTCACCGAGCACCCAGGCCAGGGCGAAGGGGATCGTCATGAAGAACACGGAGACGAGCCGCTGCCAGTCGGTCTGCGCTTCCGGCGGCCAGCGCACGGCGGCCAGGGTGGGCGCGATCAGGCCGCCGACCAGACCGAACCAGGAGGCCCAGCGGGCGCCGTTGGCGGCACAGGTGTAGATGACCACCAGCATGGCGAAGTCGGCGGGGTTGATCTCCACGTCGGTGGCGAGCTGGAGCAGCCCGCACACCGTGACCACCAGCAGCATCTTCTCCGGCGCCTTCCGCCGCAGCGCGCTGGCGACGCACAGGGCCGCGCACAGCGTCGCGGCGACGAGCCGCTGCTCGCGGCCCGGCCCGCCCGCCTCCAGGACCCACAGCGCGGCGAGCCCCGCCAGCATGACGGCCCAGAAGCCGTCCACACCGGTGGGGTGCCTGCGGAGGAAGTCGTAGAGACGTTGCACGTCACCCAGCGTAGGCAGGGAAGGTACGTGCAGGGGTCAACCGGACGGTCGATCCGGTACGCCCTCGCGTACTCCCCAAGGTGGAGACCGGGTGCCCGGTGTGCGCCCCCGGCCGTCTCCCGTCGGCGTCCCGACGCAGGTCAGCGGCGGACGGGGCGGGGTGGTGAGCCCTGCCTGTCCTGGAGGCCGCGATGATCGTGTCGGGCCACGCGGCCCGCGCGACGACGGGCGGACAGGAAGGCGGGTGCACCGGTGACGGGCGACGAGAGGGAACGGGGCGCCGAAGCGCCCACCGACGGGGCCGCCCACCGGCCCCCCTCCGGGCCCACGGGCACCGGCTCCACGGGCGACGGCTCCACGGGCGACGGCGTGGGGGGCGCGGCCCGCGCGCGGGGGGCCGGCGCCGGGGGCGCACCCGGCGCCGACCCCCGAGCGGGCGCGGCCGGCCGGCCGACGACCGGCCCCGCGCCGGCGACCCCGCCGGCGGCCGACGCATCGCCTGGCGTACCGCCCGACGTACCGCCCGGTGGCCCGGGCGCGGGCCGTACGGGATGGCGGGTGGCCACGGAGCGGGCGCTGTACGGGCCCGGCGGCTTCTACCACCGCCCCGAGGGCCCGGCCGGCCACTTCCGCACCTCCGTGCACGCCTCACCGCTGTACGCGCGGGCCGTCGCCACGCTGCTGACCCGCGTGGACGCCGCGCTCGGCCACCCCGTCGAACTCGCCCTCCTCGACCTGGGCGCCGGCCGTGGCGAACTCCTCACCGGCGTCCTGCGCGCGCTGGAGGCGGCCGAGACGCACCCGCCGCACGGGACCGGGACGGCGTACGGCAGTGGCGCGGCCGGGGAGGCGTACGCGCCCGACGGCGTACGGGAGACCGGTGGGGCGGGTGGGGTGCGTTCGCCCCGGGGGGCCGGCGGGGGCGGGGTGACCCGCGGCCTGGTGGGCCGGCTGCGGCCGTACGCCGTCGAGCGCGCCAAGCGGCCCGCCGGGCTCGACCCGCGCGTCGCGTGGCACGCCACGCTGCCCGCGCCGGGCACGCTGACCGGGCTGCTGATCGCCAACGAGTGGCTGGACAACGTGCCGGTGGACGTCGTCGAGGTGGACCCGGACGGCGTGCCGCGCACCGTGCTGGTGGGCCCGGACGGCTCGGAGGAGCTGGGCGCGCCGGTCACCGGCGCCGACGCCGCGTGGCTGGCCGACTGGTGGCCGCTGGGCCCCGAACCCGGACTGCGGGCCGAGATCGGTGCCCCCCGCGACGCCGCCTGGGCCCGCGCCGCGCGCACCCTGGCCGGCGGGCTCGCGGTAGCGGTCGACTACGCCCACGCGCGCGCGAGCCGCCCCCCGTACGGCACCCTGACCGGCTTTTACGCGGGCCGCGAGGTGCCCCCCGTACCCGACGGCTCGTGCGACCTCACCACCCACGTCGCGCTCGACGCGTGCGCGGCGGCGGGCGCCCGGGAGCTGCCCGGGGCCCACGCTCCCGGCTGGCGCACCCAGCGGCAGGCGCTGCGCGCGCTGGGCGTCTCGGGGCGCCGGCCGCCGTTGACGCTGGCCAGCACGGACCCCACCGGCTATCTGCGGGCGCTCGGCGCGGCCGGCGAGGCGGCCGAGCTGACCGACCCGGCGGGGCTCGGCGGCTTCCGCTGGCTGTGCCAGCCGGTGGGCCCGCTGGACGTCGGCGACCTGCTGCCCAACGCCCCCGGGGACGGGCCGGGCGCCCCGGAGCGAGCTGAGAGACTAGGCCCATGACGGAGACGACAGTCGGCATCGGCGGGGCGGCGGAGAGCACCGACATGGTGCTCAACATCGGTCCGCAACACCCGTCCACGCACGGCGTGCTGCGCCTGCGACTGGTGCTCGACGGCGAGCGGATCGAGCGGGCCGAGCCCGTGATCGGGTACATGCACCGGGGCGCGGAGAAACTCTTCGAGGCGCGCGACTACCGGCAGATCATCATGCTCGCCAACCGGCACGACTGGCTCTCCGCCTTCTCCAACGAACTCGGTGTGGTACTCGCCGTCGAGCGGATGCTCGGCATGGAGGTGCCCGAGCGCGCCGTGTGGACGCGCACCCTGCTCGCCGAGCTCAACCGCGTCCTCAACCACCTGATGTTCCTCGGCTCCTATCCCCTGGAGCTGGGCGGCATCACGCCCGTCTTCCACGCCTTCCACGAACGCGAGCAACTCCAGGCCGTCATGGAGGAGATCTCCGGCGGCCGGATGCACTTCATGTACAACCGCGTCGGCGGCCTCAAGGAGGACCTGCCCGCCGGCTGGCTCGGCCGGGCGCGCGCCGCGGTGACCGAGGCGCAGGCGCGGATGGACGTGTACGACAACCTGGTGCTCGGCAACGAGATCTTCCGGGGCCGCACCCGTGACGTGGGCGTCCTGTCCCCGGAGGCCGTGCACGCGTACGGCGTCAGCGGCCCGATCGCCCGCGCCTCCGGCGTCGACTTCGACCTGCGCCGGGACGAGCCGTACCTGGCGTACGGCGAACTGCGCGACACGCTGCGCGTCGTCACCCGCACCGAGGGCGACTGCCTGGCCCGCTTCGAGTGCCTGCTGGACCAGACACACAACGCGCTCGACCTCGCCGAAGCCTGCCTGGACCGGATCGCCGAACTCCCGCCCGGCCCCATCAACCAGCGCCTGCCCAAGGTCCTCAAGGCCCCCGAGGGCCACACGTACGCCTGGACCGAGAACCCCCTCGGCCTCAACGGCTACTACCTGGTCTCCAAGGGCGAGAAGACCCCGTACCGACTCAAGCTGCGCTCCGCCTCCTTCAACAACATCCAGGCCCTGACCGACCTCCTCCCCGGCACGCTGATCGCCGACATGGTCGCCATCCTCGGCTCCCTCTTCTTCGTCGTCGGCGACATCGACAAGTAACCCTGGCGGGGGGCCACGGGTAGAGGGCACGCGGTGGGCGGCCCGCCACTGGGTGGGTGGGCCCTGCCGGGCGGGGGCGCCCTCGCGGGCGGGTGGGCCCTGCCGGGCGGGGCGCCCTGGCGGTGGATGGGGCATCGTCAGATGGGTGGGCCCTGCCGGGCGGGTGCGGCTTCGCTGGGTGGGTGGGCCCTGCCGGGCGGGGGCCCTTGTGGCGGGTGGGTGGCCCTTGGCGGGCCAGCTCGGTGGCCTCCGGCCGTGTGTGCGTTGCCGGTACGCGACGGGGAGGGCCCGGGCGGCGGAGTGCCCGCCGAGCCGGCTGCCCTGGGTACGCGCGGCCTGGCTGGGTGACCGCTGTCGGGCGGAGGGGCCTTGCCAGCGGAAGGTTTCGGCGGGTGGGTGGCCCTTGGCGGGCCAGCTCGATGGACTCCGGCCGTGTGTGCACTGCCGCTACGCGACGGGGAGGGCCCAGGCGGCGGAGTGCCCTGGATCAGCGCGGCCCGGCTGAGCGACCACTGTCGGGCAGGTGGCTCGTACCGAGCGGGAAGCTTCGCCGGGTGGGTGACCCTCGGCGGCCAGGCTGGGCCGACCGGCCGGGTACGCGCGAGCCGGCTGAACGTAGCGTTGCCGGGCGCCTGCCCCTACTGAGCGCACGCCGTTCTCCGGGCGGGTGGCCCCTGCCGGACGGGTAAGCGCCCCTGCCGGACGGAGGTTTCGCCGGGTGGGTGACTCCTTCGCGGGCCGGCTCGGTGGCCTCCGGCCGTGTGTGCGTTGCCGGTACGCGACGGGGAGGGCCCAGGCGGCGGAGTGCCCCGGATCAGCGCGGCCTGGCTGAGTGACCGCTGCCGGGCAGGTGGCTCGTACCGGGCGGGAAGCTTCGCCGGGTGGGTGCCCCGTAGCGGGCCAGCTCGGTGGACTCCGGGGTGCGTGCGTTGCCGCTACGCGACGGGGAGGGCCCGGGCCGGCTGCCCTGGACACGCGCGGCCCGGCTGAGCGACCGCTGCCGGGCAGGTGGCTCCTACCGGACGGGAAGCTTCGCCGGGTGAGTGACCCTCGGCGACCAGGGTGGGCCGACCGGCCGGGTACGCGCGAGCCAGCTGAACGAGCGTTGCCGGGTGCCGGCCCCCTACCGAGCGCACGCCGTTCTCCGGGCGGGTGGCCCCTGCCGGACGGGTAAGCGCCCCTGCCGGACGGAGGTTTCGCCGGGTGGGTGACACCTTGGCGGGCCGGCTCGGTGAACCTCCGAGTGCGTGCGTCACCACGACGGGCAGGGCCCGAGTGGGCGGAGCACCCGGCCGGGCCGGCTGCCCTGGATACCCGCTGCCCGACCCGGGTGACCGCTGTGGGGCGGAGGGGCCTTGCCAGGCGGGAGAGTTCGCCGGGTGGGTGGCCCGTAGCGGGCCAGCTCGGTGGGCTCCGGGTGTGCGTGCGTTGCCACTGGGCGACGAGGAGGACCCGGGTGGTGGAGTGCCCCGGATCAGCGCGGCCCGGCTGCGTGACCGCTGTCGAGCGAGTGACCGCTGCCGGGCAGGTGGCTCGTACCGGACGGGAAGCTTCGCCGGGTGGGTGGCCCGTAGCGGGCCAGCTCGGTGGGCTCCGGGGCGGGGTGTGCGTCGCCGCTCCGCGTGGGGCCCGGGTGGGCAGCGCGGGGCTGACCGGGCCAGCTGCGTGGGTGCGGGAGTCGGGTGGGTGGCCCCTGCCAGGCAAGCGGCGGGGTCGGGTGGCCAACTGCCTGGACACGCGCGGCCCGACCAGTGCCCCCTGCCGGGCGCGTGGCTCGTACCGAGCGAGAGGCTTCGCCGGGTGCGGGCCCCCGGCGGGCGTGGGGCCTTGCCGGGCGGGGGGCTTCTGCCGGGTGCGGGGGTTCGGGGGTGGGTGTGGCGCCGCCGCGTGGGGAGCGCGACGTACGCGGAAGGGCCCCGCTGTGGGGGCCCTTCCGTTCTTCCGTGGATGTCGCCGGGTGCTACGAGATGGCGCCGCGCAACTCCGCCAGGTCGATCTGCTCGGTCTCGTCGTGCGCGGTCAGGTCGATGACGCCGTGCTCCTCGGCGGGCTCGGCCTCCTCGGGCGTCTCCGGTGCGTCGGAGGCCTTGTCGGCGTGCGCCGCGTGGTCGGCTACGGCCTCCGCGCCGACGACGTCCGCGAGGTCGTCCTCCAGCGCGGCGGCCCGTCGGGCGGCCGGCGAACCCGGCTCGTTGCCGAAGAAGTCGAACCCGCCGACGGCCCGCGACGCCGGCCGCCACTGCGGCGCGGTCCGCGAGGCCGCCTGCGCCGGCGGCGCCACCACGGCCGAGGCCACCTGCGCGGCGTGCGCCGCCTCGGCGGCGGAACCGGGGGCCACTCGCGCGGCGGGAGCCTGCTCCGACGTGGACCGGGCCGCCGCGGGCTGGCCTGCGGCGGGCTGGGTCGCGGCGGGTCGGGCCACGGCGGGCCGGGTGGGAGTGGCCCGCGACGGTGTGGGCCGGGTCGCGACGGGCTGACCGGCCGGGGTCGGGGCCGGGGCACCGGGGGCGGGGGTGTTCGAGGCGGCGGGAGCCTGCCGTACGTCGCCCCGTGTCGAGGCCGGGGCCGGGGCCCGCCGCGCACCGCCCGGCGCCGCGGCCGGGGCGGGGGTCCGGGTCGCGGCCGCGGCCGCCTGGGCGGCGGGGGCCCGCGTCGCGACGTCCTCCGCCGGTACGGCCGAAGGCGTCGTGGGAGCCGGCGCGGCGCCGGCCCGGCTGTGCTCCCCGGACGCGCCCCCGGCGGCGGAGGCCGCCTGCGTGGCGTCGGCCGCGGGCACCCGCTCCGCCGCCTGCGTGGCGTCGGCCCGCGCGGCGGGCATCGGCCCTGCCGGGGCCAGCTCGGCGCCGGCCCGCTCCGGGGTGGCCGAGGAGGCCGCGACCACCGGGGCCGGGGCGGCGCTCTCGGTCCGCTCGGTCGGCTGGGCCGCCTCCGGCGCCGCCGTGGACGCCGCCGGGTCCACCACCGTGCCGAGCAGCACCGCGTCGGAGACCTTCAACCGCACCGTCGCCACATCGGGAGTCGCCGCGCCGCGCGCCTTCGTGGGAGCCGCCGCGTCGGACCGCTCCGAGCCGGCCGACACCGAGCCGGACGTCACCGTGTCGGGTGACACCGCGTCGGCCGCCGCGCGCTGGCGGGCCGCGTTGCGCGCCAGGTGGCGCAGGGCCGTGGCCGCCTGCCGATAGGTGACCGGGCCGGGCCGGGCCCCCTCGGCCGCCGACCGCTCCGTCGGCGACGCGTCCAACTCGGGCGCGGCTGACGGGGCGCCAAGCGCGAGGCGCCGGCGGTCCTCCAGCGTCCGGGCCCGCTCGGTCTCGGCGGTGGCGTAACGGCGGAGCAGCGCGGCGTGCTCGTTGCGCAACCGGGCCAGCTCCGCGCGCCGGGCCCGCAGCTTGGCCTCCAGCTTGCCGCGCGAGGCGCGGACCCGGTCGGCCTCCGACTCCAGCTCCGCCACGCGTTCCTCGGTGCGCCACTCGTCGCGCAGCCGGGCGCTGTTCAGGTCCGCGACCTGCTTGCCGGCCGCGTTGTCCCAGCTGCGCAGCAGCACGGCGCCGACGATCGCGACCACGGCGGCGGCCGTGGCCAGCGAACGGACCAGTAGGGGTTCACCGACGAGCCACGCCGCCGCCGCGCAGGCCGTGGAGACACCTGCGACGGTCAGCGGCGGGAGCAGCCGGTGCAGAGGCGGGGAATGACGATGGCGTCCACGTGGCATGGCCTGAAACTTACCGTGCGTACGTCGCGCCGCGCTGCCCGCCCCGCGATCTGTTCCCCCCTGGTTACTTCGCCAGCAATCCCTTCTTCTCGAGATAGTCCTTGGCGACATCCGCGGGCTTCTCCCGGTCGGCGTCCACCGCGCGGTTCATGTCGGCCAGGTCCTGGGTCGTCAGAACCCGGGTGAGCTTGTCGAGTACGGCTTCGAGCTTGGCACCGCCGGCGTCCTTCGCGTTGACCACGGGGAGCACGTTGTCGGCGTTTTGCAGACCCTTGTCGTCCCGCAACAGAACGAGCCCGAAGTCCTCCAGCGTGGCGTCCGTCGTCGTGGTCAGCAGCATGTCGTCGGTGCCGTCCTTGACCGCCTGCTTGGACTGCACGGTGCCCACGCCCTTGGGGTCGACCTCCGCGACGTCGATGCCGTAGGTCTTCTCCAGTCCGGGCGCGCAGAACGGGCGCTCGACGCATTCGTCGCCCGCCGCCAATTTGATCTTGAGATTCGACCGGCCGAGATCCGAGAGGGTGGACAGGTCGTGCTTCTCGGCGAACTCCTTCGTGACCGCGAACGCGTTCTGGTCGATGGCGTCGCCGGCGGAAAGCACCTTCAGTCCACGGGGTTCGGCGAGCTTCTTCAGCGCGGCGACGGTCTTGTCCGTGTCGTCCGAGGCGACGGGATTCCTCGCCGGCGCGTCGGGGCCGTTCTTCTTGGCGTTGAGGAATTCGGCGAGCGTGGCCGCGTATTCCGGCACGACGTCGATCTGGCCCTTCTCCAGGGCCGGTTCGTACAGCTCGCGGGCCTTGAGTGGCTGGATCGAGGCGGAGAACCCGGCGTCGTCCAGTATCTGGGCGTACAGCTCGGCCATGACCTTGAACTCGGTGAAACCGGCCGCCCCGACCACCACCGAGCCCTTGCCGCCACCGCCCCTGGCCGAGGAGTCCTCCAGGCTCCGGCCGCCGTACCCGACGACGACCGCGCCGAGCGCGACCACCACGGCCGTGCCGCCCGCCGCGAACTTCACCGCCGTGGCCGGGGCCACCCGCTCCTCGGCGCGCCGCTCGCGCTCCGCGCGCCGCTTGGCCGCGCGCACCGGCGCCGGCACCGGGCTCAGCAGCCGCTCGGCGATCACCAGGACGCCCTCGACCAGCAGCGCGAGCCCCGCGACCAGCACGGCTCCGGCGACCACCTGGCCGGTGTCGTAGGTGTTGAAGCCGGCCGTGATGATGCGGCCGAGGCCGCCGCCGCCGGGCAGCGCCGCCAGCGTGGTGGTCGCCACCACCTGCACGGCGGCCGTCCGCAGCCCCGTCATGATCAGCGGGAAGGCCAGCGGCAGCTCGACCCGGCCGAGCAGCTGCCAGCCGGACATGCCCATGCCGCGCGCGGCCTCGACCACGTCCCGGTCCGCCTCGCGCATCCCGACGTAGGCGTTGGTCAGCAGCGGCGGCACCGCGAACAGCACCAGCGCGATGATGGTCGGCACGTCCCCGTGCTTGCCCAGCGGCGTGAGCATCAGCACCACCAGGACGGCGAAGGTGGGCACCGCGCGGCCGGCGTTGGAGATGTTGACCGCGAGCGCGCCGCCCCTGCCGATGTGGCCCAGGTAGAGCGCGACGGGCAGGGCGATGGCGCAGGAGATGGCCAGGCACACCACGGTCAGGTACATGTGCTCGCCCAGGCGGTGCCACACGCCGCTGGAGCCGGCCCAGTTGGCGCCGGTGGTCAGCCAGTCCCAGGCGCCGGTGATCTCGTCCATCGTCCTCAGCCCGCCTTCGCGGCGCGCGCCACGCGCCGGGTCCCGATCCGTTTCCCGGCCCCGCTGCCGGCGTCCCCGCCGCGCGTCCGGGCCCAGGGCGTCAGCAGCCGCTGCACGCCCAGCAACAGCACGTCGGCGACGACCGCGAGGACGACGCAGATGGCGGAGGCCGTGAGCACCTGGGCCTTGAAGAAGCTGTCCATGCCGTCGTAGATCAGGTTGCCCAGGCCGCCGAAGCCGACGATCGCGCCGACCGTGGTGAGCGAGATGGTGGAGACGGTCACGATCCGCACGCCCGCCATCAGCGCGGGCAGCGCCAGCGGCAGCTCCACCTCGAACAGCAGCCTCCCCGGCCCGTACCCCATGCCCCGGGCGGCCTCGCGCGCGTCGGCCGGCACGGACTCAAGGCCGGCCAGGATGTTGCGCACCAGGATGGTCAGCGAATAGAGCACCAGGCCCGTCACCACCACGGCCGCCGACACCCCGAACACCGGCATCAGCAGCGCGAACATGGCCAGCGACGGCACCGTGTACAACACCGTCGTCAGGCTCAGCACGGGCCCGGCGGCGGCGCGCCAGCGGCGGGCGAGCAGCGCCAGCGGGAACGCCACGAGCAGGCCGATGCCCACGGAGACCGCGGTGATCCACACGTGTTGCACCGTCGCGTCCGTCAGCTCCTGGCTCCGCGTGCGGACGTACTCACCGCAGATCCACTCGTTCGCCGCGAGACAGCCCTTCGCACTCATGACCGCCTACCTCCCCCGCCCGTGCCGGTCTCATGCCCCGCGCGTTCGGCACACGCCGGTCCCATGCCTGGCGACCCTAACCCCGAGCACCGACAATCGAGTCAGGCCGCCACGAGAGCGCAATATGTTCTTCAACGATTACGGCGACAATGGGGACCCATGATCCGCTTCGAGCACGTCAGCAAGCGCTACGCCGATGGCACCACCGCGGTGGACGACCTGTCCTTCGAGGTCGCGGAAGGTGAGCTGGTCACACTCGTCGGACCGTCAGGCTGTGGCAAGACCACCACGATGAAGATGGTCAACCGGCTCATCGAGCCCACCAGCGGCCGGATCCTCCTGGACGGCGAGGACATCGCGACGATCGACCCGGTCCAGCTCCGCCGCCGTATCGGCTACGTCATCCAGCAGGTGGGCCTCTTCCCGCACAAGACCGTGCTGGAGAACACCGCCACCGTGCCGCACCTGCTCGGCTGGCAGCGCGGCAAGGCGAGCGAGCGCGCGGCGGAACTGCTCGACCTGGTCGGACTCGACCCCTCGGTGTACGGCGAGCGCTACCCCGACCAGCTCTCCGGCGGCCAGCGGCAGCGCGTCGGCGTGGCCCGCGCGCTCGCCGCCGACCCGCCGGTGCTGCTGATGGACGAGCCGTTCGGCGCGGTGGACCCGGTCGTGCGCGAGCACCTGCAGAACGAGTTCCTGCGGCTCCAGGCGCAGGTCCGCAAGACGGTCCTGTTCGTCACGCACGACATCGAGGAGGCCGTGCGGCTCGGCGACCGGATCGCGGTCTACGGCAGCGGGACCATCGAGCAGTTCGACGCCCCCGCGGCGGTGCTCGGCTCGCCCGCCACGCCGTACGTGGCCGACTTCGTCGGCGCCGACCGGGGCCTGAAGCGGCTCACGGTCACCCCCATCGAGCCCGGCGACCTGGAACAGCCGCCCGTCGTCCACCTGGAGGACCCGCTGCCCCGGGCCGCGGCCCACCTCGCAGCCGAGGGCGCCCGGTGGGCGGTCGTCCTGGACGACCAGGACAACCTGCACGGCTGGATCCTGGCGGACGCGGCCTCGGCCGCCGAGGGCGGCACGGTCAAGCAGCACGCCCGGCGCATGGAGGCGTGGCTTCCGGTCGGCTCCTCGCTCAAGCAGGCGTTCAGCACCATGCTCCAGCACGACGCCGGCTGGATCGCCGTCCTGGACGGCGATCGCTTCCTCGGCGTCCTCACCCCGGCCCGCCTCCACGAGGCCCTGCGCCGCTCCATCGACGCCGACGCCCAGGACATCCCCCGCGCCGCCGTGGAACTCCAGACGGTCGCCGACGCGTAACGCCCCGGCGGGCGGGAGAGCCGGGCGGGAGGAAGGCGCGCACCCGCGCCCCGGGGCCGACGGCCGGACAGCCACCGCGGAGGGGCAGCCGCCCGGCGGCCGGGCGCCTCAGCCGCCCGAGCGCCTCGTACCCGGCGCTCGCCGCGCGGGTGCGCGTACGCCGCGCCGGCGGGGTCACGCGCGGGCCGCGCCCCGGTGGTCGTTGTCGTCGTCCTCGGGGAGCTTCAGGACGCGCTCCAGGAAGAACGCCACGGCGACCACGGCCGCCCCGGCGACCACCGAGGCCCCGGCGTAGATCGCCTGGTCGCGGCGGGCCGGGACGTCGAGTTCGGCGAGCACGAGGAAGAGGCCCACGCCGCCGTACACGCCCGCGACCAGGGCCGCCACCAGGGCGCTGGCCTGCCCGAAGACCACCGCGCGGGCCGCGACGAGCGGGTCGACGCCCTTCGCGCCGGGCTGCCGCTCACGCTGGGCCAGCAGCCGGGACCGCAGCGAGAGGGCCGTCGCCCCCAGCACGACGGCGATCAGCGCCAGCACGACGGGGGCCGCGAGCGGCACGCTCGGCAGGGTGCCGACGGAGTCCCAGAGGCGCGCGCCCGCCCACGACAGGACGCCGGCCCCGAGGAAGAGGCCGACCAGTACCCCGATCCGAAGTTGCTTCACCGAGTGGTCGCCCCTCATCGTCGCTCCACCGCCTTCCACCGGTGCCGCCACGGTCCGCCGGCACCAGCTACGTCAACGCCTACTCGGGCAGTTGCAGTTCCAGGTCCACCCGGGCCACCACGCCCTCCCGGTCCACCTGGGCCAGCAGCTCGGCGACCGCCCCCCGGCCCGGAACGACCGCCTCCGGCTCCACGTCGTGCCACGGTACGAGAACGAAGGCGCGCTCGTGGGCGCGCGGGTGCGGCAGCGTCAGCACCGGGTCGTCGGAGACGACGTCCTGGTAGCTCACGATGTCCACGTCGAGCGTGCGCGGGCCCCAGCGCTCGTCCCGCACCCGCTCGAACGCCTCCTCCAGGGCCTGGCCCCGGTCGAGCAGCGACGTCGGCGGCAGGGTGGTCCGAACGAGCACGACGGCGTTGAAGTACGTGGACTGCGTGCCCGGCTCCACGCCCCACGGCTCGGTCTCGTACACCGGCGACACGGCCTTGACCCGCAGGCCGGGCGTGTCCTCCAGGGCGTCGACCGCGCCCTGGAGGGTCTCCAGGCGGTTGCCCAGGTTGCTGCCGAGCGAGATCACCGCCCATTTCGGGTTGGACAGGGTCACATCGGCGGCGTCCACCTGTTCCACCACGGAGGAGGGGACGGGCTGCACGGTCGGATCGCTGCTGCTCATACTCGGCTCCGCGTGATGGTAATGGTCACGTCGTCAAAGGGAACGGTGATCGGGGCCTGCGGCTTGTGCACCACGACCTCGACCTCCCGCACGACCGCGTGCTCCAGACACCGCTGGGCGATCCGCTCGGCGAGGGTCTCGATCAGGTCCACCGGCTCGCCCGCCACCTCGGCCACGACCTGTTCGGCCACGACCCCGTAGTGCACGGTCTTCGTCAGATCGTCGTCGGCCGCCGCCGGGCGGGTGTCCAGGCCGAGCACCAGGTCCACGACGAAGGTCTGGCCCTTCTCGCGTTCCTCGGGGAACACGCCGTGGTGCCCTCGGGCCCTCAGGCCGCGCAGCGCGACACGATCCACACGAATCACTCCTGCTGTCGTCGGAGCGGGCGCGCCCCCGGCCACGGCCGGCGCGCCACCCTCTCTGCCTGGGGCTGGAATACCCCCGTTATCGAATCTACCTGCGAGCGCCGACAGCGCCCGCCCTCGGGGGCTATGGACAGCACGGGGCCCGACTGCTAGACGACCATCGCCAGCGCGCTACCCGACTCCCGTGCCCCAACTCCCTACCCGCCCATCACGCAGCTCGAACGAGTGACCCAGCACGCCCCGCTGACACCCCTCCGGCCGACGCCCCGTCGGCAACACGGCCGCCCCGACGCCCTTGTTCGACCCGTCCACGACCCGGCCGGGCCGCGTGAGGAGACGCGTACGGGAGGTTGAAGGACAGGCGTACGCGGCCGGGCCGGCCGGTGGCGCCCACCGTCGGCCGCTCGTGGCCGCGCCCCGCGCCGGGCCGTGTACGGCCAGGTCAGCACGGTGGGGCGAGCGGCGGTACGCCGTCGGCCGGGCCGGACGACTACGGACCGCCGCGAATCGACTCCGGACCGCCGGGGGCGAGTTCCGGCCACGTTCCCGGGCGCTTCCACGGGGTGGCGGGCGCGCGGGGCGCGGCCGGGGCGCGCGGGCCGGGTGTCAGTCGCCGAGACCGGCGGGGTCGCCGCCGATGCCGTCGTCGGGGGCCGGGCCGTCCTCGTCGTCCTGCTCGGCCAGCACCGGCGAACCGTGGTGGGACCAGACCCGCCAGCCGTCCGCGCCCCGCCGGAACACGTTCGTCGCCACCACGAGTTGGCCCACCAGCGGGCCCAACGTGCCCTCCTCCTCGGCCGGACCACCGCTGAGGATGTTCTCCGTACAGGTGACCAGCGCCGTGTCCCCGAGCACGGACACCTCGACGTCGGTGAGGAAGAACTGGATGTACTCCGTGTTGGCCATGATCAACGCGTACGAGCGGAGCACCTCGCTCCGTCCGCGCAGCACCGGCCACCCCGGGTGGACGCAGCTCACGTCGCCGTCCAGCCACATCGTGTCCAGCGCCGCCGTGTCACCGCGTTCCATCGCCTCGTAGAGGGCCGTGTTCGCCCGCTCCACCAGCTCGTTGTCCGTACGGGAAGTCACACCGCTCCCTCTGCGTTGGCCACGCCGACCCCACTTGCCCCGCTCGCCTCGCACGTCCGCTCTGCCCCTGCTCGTTCCGCCGTCGTTCCCGCGCCGGCTGTGCCGTCCGTCGCCGTGCCGCGCCGCGCGCCCTCGATCGCCCGGGCGACCCGCACCGCGTCCGCGCTGGCCCGCACCTCGTGGACGCGTACCGCCCAGGCGCCCTCCCGGGCGGCGATGGCCGAGACGGCGGCCGTGGCCGCGTCCCGCTCGCGCGCCGGGGGCGGGCTGCCGGCGTCGTCGGCCAGCACCCGGCCGAGGAACCGCTTGCGGGAGGCCGCCACCAACAGGGGCCGTCCCAGCGCGCGCAGCCGAGCCAGGTTGGCCACCAGTGCCAGGTCGTGTTCGGCGTTCTTCGCGAAGCCCAGGCCCGGGTCGAGCACGACGCGCTCGGGTGCGACACCCCCGGCCACCGCGCGCTCCAGGCCCTGTTCGAGTTCGGCGACGACCTCGGCGACCACGTCCGCGTAGACGGCCCGGTTGTTCATGTCGATGGACTGGCCGCGCCAGTGCATCACCACGAACGGCACCCCGGCCGCGGCCACCACCGGCACCATCGCCGGATCGGCCGCGCCGCCGCTCACGTCGTTCACCAGCGCCGCCCCGGCGCGCACCGCCTGTTCGGCGACCGAGGCGCGCATCGTGTCCACGCTGACCACGGCACCGGCGCCGGCCAGCTCCCGCACGACGGGCACCACGCGCCGCAGCTCCTCCGCCTCGTCGACCCGGGCCGCCCCCGGGCGGGTGGACTCGCCGCCCACGTCCACCAGGTCGGCGCCGCTGGCGACCAGGTCGAGGCCGTGCTTGACGGCCAGCTCGGTGTCGAACCAGTGGCCGCCGTCCGAGAAGGAGTCCGGCGTGACGTTCACCACGCCCATCACGGCACACCGGTCCCACGCGGGCAGCCCCACCAGACCGTCGGGCCCCGTCCGCCCACCGCCATCACGCAACGTACTCATGCCTCCAGCCTAGGCCGACCCCGTCCGACGGCACGCGGCGGCAGCGCGCGGGGCCCCGCACGCCGGCTGCCCGGCCCTCGCGTCGAGGTCCTCGGCCGGCCCGTCAGCTCGGGGTCGCGGGCGAGGTACCGGCGCCCACGGGCACGCTCGCGCCCTCGGCCCGGCCGGGGCGGGCCAGCCGCGCGGGCCGGCGCGGACGCCTCCGCCCGCCGGGCCGCTTCGACCCGTCGGCCCGCGCGGCACCCAGCGCGCTCCCGTCCGCGCGGGCGCACACCTCACCCGGCGTGACCGAGGCGCCCGTGTCGGCCGAGGGGGCGGGCGAGCCGCCGCCGGGGGCGGAACCGGAACCGCGCCGCCACCGGCCGGGGCGCGGCAGGGACAGCGAGACGAAGCCCTCGGCCTGCATCGCCGCCAGTCCGATGCGCGGCAGGTCACGGGTGTTGCGGAAGACCACGAAGCGCGGCTCCCAGCGCGGCCGGAACTTCGCGTTGAACTTGTACAGCGACTCGATCTGGAACCAACGCGAGAGGAAGATCAACAGCCCGCGCCAGCCCCGCAGCACCGGCCCCGCGCCCAGCCGCTCGCCGCGTGCCAGGGCCGAGCGGAACATGGCGAAGTTGAGCGAGACCCGCTGCACCCCGAGCTCGGACGCGGCCTGGAGGGAGGCCACGATGAGCAGCTCGTTCATGCCCGGGTCCGCCGCACGGTCGCGGCGCATCAGCTCCAGCGACATGCCGTCCGTGCCCCACGGGACGAAGTGCAGCACCGCCTTGAGATCGCCGTACGGGCCCGCGTCCGCCGCCTCGCCCTCCTCGCGCCGGTGCGCCGTGGCGATCACCGCGTCGCCGTCCGCCGGGTCGCCGATGCGGCCGAGCGCCATGGAGAAGCCGCGCTCGGTGTCGGTGCCGCGCCAGTCGGCCGCCGCCCGCTGGATGCGCGCCAGCTCGGCCGGGCTCAGCTCGGACGCCCGCCGTACCCGCGTCTGGTACCCGTTGCGCTGGATACGGCCGACCATCTGCCGCACGTTGCGCATCGAGCGCCCGCTGAGCGTGAAGTCCGCCACGTCCACGATGGCCTCGTCGCCCAGCTCCAGCGCGTCCAGGCCGGTCTCCCGGGTCCACACCTGACCGCCGGTCTCACTGCACCCCATCACCGCGGGCGTCCACGAGTGCGCCCTGGCCTCCGCCATGAAGGCCTCGATGGCCCCCGGCCACGCCTCCACGTCACCGACCGGGTCGCCGCTGGCGAGCATGGTGCCGGAGACCACGCGGTAGCAGACGGCGGCCTTGCCGGTGGGCGAGAAGACCACGGCCTTGTCGCGGCGCAGCGCGAAGTGGCCCAGCGAGTCCCGTCCGCCGTGCCGGGCCAGCAGCTCCCGCAGCCGCTCCTCGTCCGTGGCGGTGAGGCGGGCCGCCGGCGTCTCGGGCTTGAAGGCCAGGTAGGCGGTGGTGGCGACGGTGAGCAGGCCGAGCGCGCCGAGCGAGTAGCCCACCGTGTAGTCGACGCCGCCGGTGTAGTCCACCGGCCCCTCGAAGCCGCACAGCCCCCACATCACGTGCCGCAGCCGCTCGCCCAGCGAGGGCGAGCCGACCGTCTTGCCCGGGTGCGAGCCGACGATGACCAGTCCGAGCCCGAAGCTCGCCCCGCCCAGGACGACGAAGTTGGCCAGCGCCTTCCACCGGGTGCGCGGGTCGGGCAGCGCGGCGAACTCGCCCCGGTGCCGTACGAGCAGGGCCAGCAGCACCAGCGACAGGAGCGCGCCGCCGATCGAGTGCCGGTAGACGAGCTGGGCGGCGGCGCCCACCGGCAGCAGCCCGGCCGCCGCGACCCAGGCCCGCCGTTTGCGACGCTTGAGGCCGTGGGCGAGCATGAGGAGCAGCACGCCCACCACGATCGAGGCGGCGGCGGCCAGCGGGCTCACCGCGCCGGGCAGGATCTCGGCGACGGCGTGCAGCCGGCTGTGGCGAAAGCGTGGGAAGACGCCGGCGGCGATGTCGAGCAGGCCGATCAGCGCGCAGGCGGTGCCGATCACCGAGGGGATGGTCTCGGGCCGGGGGCCCCGAGCCACACGTCGCAGCCGGGTGGCAACCACTTTGGACTCTTCACCGTCTTGCCTTGCAGACATGTACTTTCCCGTCGCCCCTGTCAAGAGGATCTGCTGCCCGCTCGTTCACAGCTTTGGTCAAATGCGCGCCCTCTAGGACGGTTTTTCACCGCACGGGGTTCCCTTCCGCGGCACGGGTGACCGGTCGCCCGTCAGAAAGTTCGCCATGGGTCTCACCAGCAACAAGGTCGTGACGATCGCCGTCGTCGCGGCCGTGCTGTTCTTCGCCGCCACGGTATGGCTGTGGCCGCGGCTGGCGGGGCGCACTCCGCTGGCCTTCCTGGGGCGGATCGGCACCCTGCTGGCCACGCAGGTCTCGGTGTTCTGCGCGAT
This sequence comes from Streptomyces sp. NPDC057702, assembly GCF_042799315.1. NCBI lineage: Bacteria > Bacillati > Actinomycetota > Actinomycetes > Kitasatosporales > Streptomycetaceae > Streptomyces > Streptomyces sp. NPDC057702. The sequence goes on from NZ_JBHVJC010000027.1 coordinate 94,207, forward strand.
CGGCCTGTTCGCGAACCAGACCTTCGGCTTCTACGGCTCGTGGGCGGACCTGTTCGGCACCGAGGACACCCCGGGCGTGGTCGTGGACCACGACACCCCGGCCCACGAGCGGGTCACGGTCCTCAGCACCCGCAAGGTGAACGTGCCCGGCGGCGACAAGGCGCACCTCGGCGGGCGCATCGAGAAGATCACCGTGCAGGGCCCCACGTCCCGGATCGCCAGCCCGGCGTACGTGTACCTGCCACCCGAGTACTTCGCCGAGCCCGACCGCGTCTTCCCCGCCGTCGTCGTCCTGACCGGCTACCCGGGCACCGCGGAGGCCCTCATCAACGGCCTGCGGTACCCGCAGACCGCGCACAAGCTGGTCAAGCAGGGCAGGACGCAGCCCATGGTGCTGGTCATGCTGCGGCCCACCGTCGCACCGCCCCGGGACACCGAGTGCGTGGACGTACCGCACGGCCCGCAGACCGAGACCTTCTTCACCAAGGACCTGCCGAGCGCGATATCGGCCCACTACCGCACCGGCCGCGACGCCCGGAGCTGGGGCGTCATCGGCAACTCGACCGGCGGCTACTGCGCGCTGAAGATGACCATGCGCCACCCGCGCTCGTTCTCCGCCGGGGCGGGGCTGTCCCCCTCGTACAAGGCGCCCATCGACCGGACCACGGGCGACCTGTTCGGCGGCAGCAAGCAGCTGGAGCGCGAGAACAACCTGATGTGGCGGCTGGACCACAAACCCGCGCCGCCGGTGTCCCTGCTGGTCACCAGCAGCAAGCAGGGCGAGCACAACTACCGGGACACGGTCCGGTTCATCGACAGGGTCAAGCGGCTGAACGCGGCCGGCGAGCCGACCCGCGTCTCCTCGATCATCCTCGACAGCGGCGGCCACAACTTCAACACCTGGCGCCGCGAGGTGTCCGGCACGCTCACCTGGATGGGCAGCCGCCTGGTCTCCCCCTCGTCCTGAGCGCCACCGCTGGCCCGTCGTACGCCCCGGGCGCCGCCCCGGCCGTCACGGGGGCGGCGACCTGGTCGCGCTAGCGGCCGATGATCAGGCTCATCGCCTCGGAGCGGGTGGCCGAGTCACGCAGCTGGCCCCGCACCGCCGAGGTCAGCGTCTTGGCGCCGGGCTTGCGGATGCCGCGCATCGACATGCACATGTGCTCGCACTCGACGACGACGATCACCCCGCGCGGCTCCAGTATCCGCATCAGCGAGTCGGCGATCTGCGTCGTCAGCCGCTCCTGCACCTGCGGCCGGCGCGCGAAGACGTCCACGAGCCGGGCCAGCTTGGACAGGCCGGTGATCTTGCCGTCGCCGGAGGGGATGTAGCCCACGTGGGCCACGCCGTGGAAGGGCACCAGGTGGTGCTCACAGGTGCTGAACACCTCGATGTCCTTGACCAGCACCATCTCGTCGTGGCCCAGGTCGAAGGTCGTGGTCAGCACGTCCTGCGGCTCCTGCCACAGCCCGGCGAATATCTCCCGGTACGCGCGGGCCACCCGCCCCGGCGTCTCCCGCAGACCCTCGCGGTCCGGGTCCTCGCCGACGGCGATCAACAACTCGCGCACCGCGCTCTCGGCGCGCTTCTCGTCGAACTCACCGACGGTGCTCTCGCCGTCCAAGGTGACCGGATCGGTCATGGGGTTGCCTCGTTCCTCGTTCGTGCCGTACTTCGTGCCGACGGCGCACAGCCGTACGGGTACGGACTCACCCGCGCCGCCCTAGCGAAAGGCGGCGCCCCCCAGGCTAGAACCTGGGGGGCGCGGGCTACATTCCGGGCCGTGGGCGCGCTGCGCCATCGTGACGAACGCCACCCCGCCCGGGGCCCGGCGCCGGCACCAACGCGAGAGCGCCCCGGAGGTGTCCGGGGCGCTCTCGACAGCGGATCGATCAGGCGTCGCCGCGCGGCTCGTCCCGCGAGTCGGCCGGGTCCTCGGACGTGGCGCCCTTGGACAGGCTGGCCGAGGCGGCGCCGTTGGCCGGGGCGAGCTCGCGGGGCGAGAGCACCGGCGGCCGGGTCGAGGGCGTACGCCGGGAGGAGCCGGTCCACGCCGGACGCAGGGGGCGCTTGACGATGGTGGAGAAGATCTCCGCCAGCTCCTCCTTGTTCAGCGTCTCCTTCTCCAACAGGGCGAGCACCAGGTTGTCGAGCACGTCCCGGTTCTCGACCAGGATCTCCCACGCCTCGTTGTGCGCGTTCTCGATGAGCTTCTTGACCTCTTCGTCGACCAGCGCGGCGACCTCTTCCGAGTAGTCGCGCTGGTGCGACATGTCGCGGCCCAGGAACGGCTCGGAGTTGTCGGAGCCGAACTTGATCGCGCCCAGCCGCTCGGTCATGCCGTACTGCGTGACCATCGCGCGGGCGGTGCGGGTCGCCTTGTCGATGTCGTCGGAGGCGCCGGTCGTCGGGTCGTGGAAGACCAGTTCCTCCGCCGCGCGCCCGCCCATCATGTACGCGAGCTGGTCGAGCATCTCGTTACGCGAGGTGGAGTACTTGTCGTCCTCCGGCAGCACCATCGTGTACCCCAGGGCCCGGCCCCGGGAGAGGATGGTGACCTTGTGCACCGGGTCGCTGTTCGGCGAGGCCGCCGCGACCAGGGCGTGACCACCCTCGTGGTACGCGGTGGTCTTCTTCTCCTTGTCGCTCATGATCCGGGTCCGCTTCTGCGGGCCGGCCACGACACGGTCGATGGCCTCGTCGAGGGCGTGGTTGTCGACCAGCTTCTTGTCGCTGCGGGCGGTCAGCAGCGCCGCCTCGTTCAGCACGTTCGACAGGTCGGCACCGGTGAAGCCGGGGGTGCGCCGGGCGACGGCCTGCAGGTCGACGTCCGGGGCGACCGGCTTGCCCTTCTGGTGCACCTTGAGGATCTCCAGGCGGCCCTGCATGTCCGGCCGGTCGACGGCGATCTGCCGGTCGAAGCGGCCGGGGCGCAGCAGCGCGGGGTCCAGGATGTCGGGCCGGTTGGTCGCGGCGATCAGGATGACGCCGCCCTTGACGTCGAAGCCGTCCATCTCCACCAGGAGCTGGTTCAGCGTCTGCTCGCGCTCGTCGTGACCGCCGCCCATGCCGGCGCCACGGTGTCGGCCGACGGCGTCGATCTCGTCAACGAAGACGATCGCCGGGGCGTTCGCCTTGGCCTGCTCGAACAGGTCACGGACCCGGGAGGCACCGACACCGACGAACATCTCGACGAAGTCGGAACCGGAGATCGAGTAGAACGGGACGCCCGCCTCGCCGGCGACGGCGCGCGCGAGCAGCGTCTTGCCGGTGCCGGGGGGGCCGTACAGCAGCACGCCCTTGGGGATCTTGGCGCCGACGGCCTGGAACTTCGCCGGCTCCTGGAGGAACTCCTTGATCTCGTGGAGTTCCTCGACCGCCTCGTCGGAGCCCGCGACGTCGGAGAACGTCGTCTTCGGGGTGTCCTTGGTGATCAGCTTGGCCTTGGACTTCCCGAAGTTCATGACCCGGGAGCCGCCGCCCTGCATCTGGTTCATCAGGAACAGGAAGACGACGACGATCAGCACGAAGGGAAGCAGCGACAGCAGGATGCCGATGAACGGATTCTGCTTCGACTGGGAGACCGTGTACCCGTCGGGGATCTGGTCCTTCTCGGCGTTGGCCTGAAGCGTCGTGGCGATCCGGACGCCCTGGTCTCCGATGTAGTTGGCCTGCAGCTTGCGACTGCCCGAGATCTTGTCCTCGCCGCCCTTCAGCTGGATCTTGATCTTGTGCTCGTCGCCGGTCGTCAGCTCTGCGGATTTGACTCGGTTCTTGTCGATCGCATTGACGACCTCGCTGGTGTCCACCGACTTGTAGCCGCCGGACGAACCGACGACCTGCATCAACACGACCACGGCGAGGACGGCCAGCACGATCCACATGACCGGCCCACGGAAGTAGCGCTTCACGTCCATCCATACGGGGCGGATTCGCCCCGTCCCTCCTGCCACAGTGAGGCACGGAACTCTCTGGCGAGAGCTGCTTGTGCGTGCGGTGTTTTACTCGGTCTGAGAAGACTGACCTTCGGACGGTACCCCAGCATCGTCACCAGGTGCCGCCACAGGCGGTTAACGAAATGGCCTTCCCCTGCTTCAACGGCGGGAAACGGTGCCCGGTTCCCGCCCGGGCCCGGGGTCGCCGCCGGGCCGGTCAACCGCCGTAGACGTGCGGCGCCAGAGTGCCCACGAAGGGCAGGTTGCGGTACTTCTCCGCGTAGTCGAGGCCGTAGCCGACGACGAACTCGTTCGGGATGTCGAAGCCGATCCACTTCACGTCGATGTCGACCTTGGCCGCGTCCGGCTTGCGCAGCAGGGTGACGACGTTGAGCGACGCCGGGTTCCGCGAGCCCAGGTTCGACAGCAGCCAGGACAGCGTCAGGCCGGAGTCGATGATGTCCTCGACGATCAGCACGTCACGGCCGGCGATGTCGGTGTCCAGGTCCTTCAGGATGCGCACCACCCCGGAGGACTGGGTGCCGGCGCCGTAGGAGGACACCGCCATCCAGTCCATCGTGACGGGGGTGGACAGGGCTCGGGCCAGGTCGGCCATGACCATCACGGCGCCCTTGAGGACGCCGACGATGAGCAGGTCCTTCCCCTGGTACTCCGCGTCGATCTTGGCCGCCAACTCGGCCAGCTTCGCGTCGATCTCTTCCTTGGTGATGAGCACCGACTGGAGGTCGGTGCCCATGTCCTTGTCGTCCACCCGCGCCACTCTCGCTTGGTTCACGCTTGCCAGGCTCGGGCGAATCAGCCCTGCCGGATCACCAGTCTGCCACCCTGCCTGAGCACCTCGATGCGGCCGGGCAGGTTGATGGCGCGCTGACCGTGCCAACTGGTGATGAGTCGGTCCACCTCTTCGATGTGCCGGGCGAAGAGCGAACCAGCGGGGGAACCGGCCGCGATGGCCACCCGGCGCAGCACCCGGCGGCGCACGGCGGCCGGCAGGTCGCGCAGTGCGGCGGTGTCGAGGGAGTCGAGGACGTCGGAGGGGTCCGTGGCGGTGCCGGGTCGGGAGCGGGTGAGGGAGCCGACGGGGCTCGCGGCGCGGCGCGGATCGCGGGACGCGGGCGAACCCGCCGGCGGGACGGACACGGCGGGCGCGGGCGGGGCGGCGGGGGCCGGGGCGCCGGGGACATCGGCTCCGGCGCGGACGGAGGGCGGCACGGCGGCCGACCGCAGAGGGGCGGCGGACCGGGCGGGAACGCTCGCGCGGTCCTTGGGGACGGGGCGGGCCGCGCGGGCGAGCGCCTCGGCCTCGGCGGCCCAGGCGTCCAGGGCGTCGGCGTCGTCGCGGGAGAGCTGCGCCGTCCGGGCCAGGGCCTCGACGACGCCCTTGCCCAGCGCCTTCTCCAGCACGGGCAGCGCCTCGTGCCGCACCCGGGAGCGGGTGAACGCCGGGTCGGCGTTGTGCGGGTCGTCCCAGACCGGCAGCGACTGGGCCAGGCAGGCCCGGCGCGCGGTCTGTCGGTCGAGGTGCAGGAAGGGGCGGCGGTAACGCCCGCCCTCGCCGGAGACGACGGCCATGCCGGACAGCGAGCGCGTGCCGGAGCCACGGGCGAGCCCCAGCAGCACCGTTTCCGCCTGGTCGTCACGGGTGTGGCCGAGCAGGACCGCGCGGGCGCCGTGCCGCTCGGCGGCGTGGTCCAGCGCCGCGTACCGGGCGTCACGCGCGGCGGCCTCGGGCCCGCCGTCCCGCCCGACGGCCACGGCGACGGTCTCGACGGGGTCGAGACCCAGGGCGCGCAGCCGCTCGCCGACCTCGGCGGCACGCACGTCGGAGCCGGCCTGGAGCCCGTGGTCGACGGTGACACCGCCGGCCCGCAGCCCCAGCTTGGGGGCCTCGAAGGCCAGGGCGGAGGCGAGCGCCATGGAGTCGGCGCCGCCGGAGCAGGCGACGAGCACCAGCGGGCGCGCGTCGACGGTGGAGCCCGGTGGGGTGCCGGGTGGGAGTTGTCCCGGCCCACGGCGCGCGGTCGGCGGCCCGGCGTCGGGGGCGGGAACGACACCACGAGCGGCGGGGCCGCGCGGGATGTCGTGGCCGCGGGCGGCGGGGCCTTCGGCGGCGCGCGGCCGGCCGGGGGCGTACGGGGAGGAGGGGGGAGTGGCGTCGGCGTCGATGTCGGCGAGGACGTCCTGGAGTACGCGGCGAACCGCCAGGCGTATCGCGGCGACCGCTGGATGGGGACCCATGTCCGTTTCCCATCTTTCAATCGGGGGGTGCCTCGGGAGCCACATCAGGCTCCAGTCACGCTAAGTACGTAGATGGTGACAGAGCCGAGCTGTTACCCGAGCATCGCACGCCTACCCGTTGCCGAGGGTCCCTCAGACGAGTGATGGAGTGGTCGTTCACCTGCCTCCTGGCGTGCGTGCCCTACGACTCTGCCCTACGGTGCACCCTCGCGACCCAGTCCGCCGGTTTGTGGATCTCGGCCTTGGTCGGGAGCGTGTTCGGAGAGGTCCACACCCGGTTGAAGCCGTCCATGCCGACCTCGTCCACCACCGCCCGCACGAACCGCTCGCCGTCCCGGTACTGGCGCAGCTTCGCGTCCAGCCCGAGCAGCTTGCGCAGTGCCTGGTCGAGCCGGCCCGCGCCGCTGGCCCGACGCTTTTGGAACTTCTCCCGGATCTCCGCGACGGAGGGCACCACGGCCGGCCCCACCCCGTCCATGACGAAGTCCGCGTGCCCTTCGAGCAGCGACATCACGGCCGTCAGCCGGGCCAGGATCTCCCGCTGCGCCGGGGTCTGCACCAGCTCGACGATGCTGCGCCCGCCGCGCTCGGCCGGGCCGCCGTCGGGGTGCTCGGGGCGGTTGCCGGTGAGCGACTGGGCGGCCTCGCGCAGCCGCTCCAGGAGCGTGGCGGGATCGACGTCGGTCTCGCCGAGGAACGCCTGGATCTCGGACTCCAGGTGGTCGCGCAGCCAGGGCACGGCCGTGAACTGGGTGCGGTGCGTCTCCTCGTGCAGGCACACCCAGAGCCGGAAGTCGTGCGGGTCCACGTCCAGCTCCCGCTCGACGTGCACGATGTTGGGGGCCACCAGCAGCAGCTGACCGCTGCCCGCGCCCGCCAGGTCACGGCTGGCCGGCGCGAACGTCTCGTACTGGCCGAGCACCCGGGAGGAGAGGAACGACAGGAGCATGCCCAGCTCCACGCCGGTCACCTTGCCGCCGACGGCGCCGAGCACGGCCCCGCCGGGGGTGCCGGAGCGGCGGGTCTGCATCTTGTCGAGCAGCGGGCCCAGCACGGCGCGGAAGCCCGCCACGTTCGCCCGCACCCAGCCCGCCCGGTCCACGACCAGGACCGGGGTGTCCGAGAACTGACCGCCGGCCGGCGCCATCCGGGTGAAGGCACGGACGTGCTCCTCGGACGCCTTGGCGTGCCGGCGCAGCTCCTGGACCGCCGCCCGCGCCTCGTCTTGGCTCACCTCGGGACCCGACCGCGCGAACCGGATGGCGGTCGCCACCGCGAGGTTCCAGTCGACCATCTCGACACCACCGATGCTCGTCATGGCTTCACGGTACGTGGGCGCCCCCGATGTGGGGTAGCGAACGATGTTTCCGCTCGGCTGGCGGACAGGCCGACACCAACGGACGGGGCGGCGAGCGGGGCCCGTCAGCGGCAGCCGCAGTTGGCGACGGCCGACGCGAGCCGGTCCAGGACGCGCTGGGCGGCGGCCGGGTCGGTGCTGTCGTTGGTGAGGAAGGCGAAGGCCAGCAGCCGGCCGTCGGCGTCCACGACGGTGCCGGCGAGGGTGTTGACGCCGGTGAGGGTGCCCGTCTTGGCGCGTACGACGCCCCGGCCGACGGCCTCGTGCGCGTACCGGTCGCGCAGGGTGCCGGTGAAGCCGGCGACGGGCAGCCCGGTCAGTACGGGACGCAGCGCGGGCTGCCCCGGGCCGGCCGCCCGCGCCAGCACCCGGGCGAGCAGGCCGGCCGAGATCCGGTCGGCCCGGTCCAGGCCGCTGCCGTCGGCGAGGCGGGCGCCGGCCACGGGCAGGCCGAGCTTGCGAAGCTGGGCGGTGACCGCCTGGCGCGCGCCGGCGAAGCTGGCCGGGTGGTCGGTGGCGCGGGCCGTGTGTCGGGCCAGCGCCTCGGCGATGTCGTTGTCGCTGTTGGTGAGCATGCGCTCGACCAGGGTCGACAGCGGCTGGGAGCGGACGCTGGCCAGCGTCGCGCCGCCCCCGCCGTTCTCGCCCTTGCCGCCCTTGCCGGCCTTGGGGTTTCCGGCGGTGGTGGGGCGGGGGGTGCCGGTGACCGTGATGTCGCGGTCGCGCAGCAGCCTGGCGAAGGTGCGGGCGGCCTCGGCCGCGGGGTCCTTCACCCGGTCGGCGGGGCCACGGTCCGAGTCGTCGCGCCGGCCCTCGTCCACCATCAGGGCCGTGACGGGGGCAAGGTTCTCGTTCGACCCGATCGGATGCGTGGCGGGGCCGGTGTAGAGCGAGGTGTCGTAGTCGAGCCGGACCGTGCGCTGGTCACGGGCGCGCAGCGCGCGGGCGGTGTCGTCGGCCAGTTCGCGCAGGCTGGCGACGTGCGCCCCGTCGGGGCCACGGACGGCGCGGGCGGTCAGCGTCGGGTCGCCGCCGCCGACCAGGACGACGCGACCCCCCTCGCCCGGCGCCCGGGTGACGCGGGTGGTCAGACGGTGGCCCGGGCCCAGGGCCGAGAGCGCGGCCACGCCGGTGGCGAGCTTGATGGTGGAGGCCGGGATGGCGCCGGCGTCGGCCTTCGCGCCGTAGAGCTGGCGGCCGGTCGCCACGTCCACGACGGCGCCCGCGCGCAGCGGCCCCAGGTCGTCGTCGCGCAGCAGGGGTTCCAGGGCGTCGGCGAGCCCGGGCCCGGTGGGCAGGGGGGCGGACTGCTGGTCCGCGTCGGGCGACGAGGGCGGGGGCGCGCCCAGGGGCGCGAGTACGGGGGCCGCGCTGGGGGCGGGCGCCGGGGGCGGGCCGGGGTGGCCCGTGCCGGAGCGCGCTCCGGAAGCGGCGCGCTGCCGCTCGGCCGTACGCTGGCCGGAGTCCCAGGGGCCGGCCGCGAGCACGGAGGTGGTCGCGACCGCGAGGCCGACCGCGGCGGAACCCGCCGCGAGCAGCGCGGTTCGACGCTGTCGCGACGTGGTCGCCCGCCATCGGTCGAGCGGCCCGCCCCAGCGCCATCTGGCCTCGTCAGGCATCTTCTCGTAGCCCCTTTCGCAACCACACACCTGCGTGAGGGACACTTAACCACCCGAACTATGTGCTGATCATGGAGGAGCCACCCGTGGAGTTCGACGTCACCATCGAGATCCCGAAGGGTTCGCGGAACAAGTACGAGGTGGACCACGAGACCGGTCGCATTCGTCTCGACCGTCGACTCTTCACCTCGACCAGTTACCCGGCCGACTACGGATTCGTCGAGAACACCCTTGGCGAGGACGGTGACCCGCTGGACGCGCTGGTCATCCTGGACGAGCCGACCTTCCCCGGTTGCCTGATCAAGTGCCGTGCGATCGGCATGTTCCGGATGACGGACGAGGCGGGCGGCGACGACAAGCTGCTCTGCGTTCCGGCGTCCGACCCGCGCGTGGAGCACCTGCGCGACATCCACCACGTGTCGGAGTTCGACCGCCTGGAGATCCAGCACTTCTTCGAGGTGTACAAGGACCTGGAGCCCGGCAAGTCCGTCGAGGGCGCCAACTGGGTGGGTCGCGCCGAGGCCGAGGCCGAGGTCGAGGCGTCGGTCAAGCGTCTTGAGGCGTCCGGCGGCGCCCACCACTGAGCCCCACCCGCCGACGTCGCGCTGACCGACCGGCGCGGCGCCGGCGGCGGGGCGGCCCCGGTTCGACCGGACTCGCTCCGGCCGGACCGCGAGCCGCGGTAGCACCTCCACAGATGGGCGGAGCCCCCTTCCGGGGCTCCGCCCGTCGGCATGTCGGACCCACCACCACCCGCGCGGCGCCGTACGAGGCCCGGGGCGTACGAAGCCCCGGGCACACGAGGCCAGGGGTACGCGCGCGCCGGGGCGTACGGGCACCGCACCCGCGGCCGGGGGCCAGCGGGCCAGCCACCGCGCAACCTCGCCGGGTCACGCCGCCACGCCAGCTCCCCGGGCCACCTCTCCCCGGTCCGGCCGCCGGGCCGCCGTTGCGCGCGGCCGGCGAAGTGGCGGGGCGAAATCCCCCGGCCGGCCTAGAAGCCGCGGGTCCGCTTGGCCGCACGGCGCAGCGGACCGCCCACGTCGGTGCCCGGCACCGGCGCCCGCAGGAACAGCCGGGCGATCTCGTTGCCGAGGTTCACCCCGATGGCGATGGCCAGCGCCAGCGAGGCCGCGCGGGTCAGCGAGGCGATGCCGGAGTCCAGGTTCTTCTGGGCCAGGGCGAGCAGCCCGAAGTACGTGGCGCTACCGGGCAGCAGCGGCCCGATCGCGGCGGTGACGTAGGGCAGGGCCGAGGCGTACCGGTAGCGGGAGAGCAGTTGGCCGAAGAGGCCGACCAGGCCGGCGGCGGCGGCCGTCGAGGCCACCGCGGGGATACCGGCCACATCGTGCATGGAGCCGTACACCAGCCAGGCCACGCCCCCGTTGAGGGTCGCGAACAGCACCGTGGAACGTTCCTGCTGGAGCAGTACGCAGAAGGCCAGGGCCAGCAGCATGGCCGAGAACAGCTGCACCACGGGCCGCTCGTCGCCGCGCAGCGCCGCCTCCGGGTTGAAGTTGGCGCCCAGCCGCAGGCCGACGTACAGCACCGTCAGCACGCCGACGACGATGCCGACGATCAGGTACACCACCTCCAGCAATCGCGCCGAGGCGGTGATGTAGTAGCCGGTCAGGCCGTCCTGGACGCCGGCGACCAGCGCCCGCCCGGGGATCAGCGCGAACAGCCCACCGGTGATCACCGCGGAGCCCTGCACGTTGGCGTGGGCCAGGCTGAGGGCGACGCCCATCGCGGCGGGCGGCATCGCCGCCGCCACGAACTGGTAGAACTCCGGCAGCCCGCGCCCGGACGCCAGCCAGGCCAGCCGGTCGCCGAGCATCGCGCCGGCCGCCGCCGCGACGAACACCAGCCAGCCACCGCCGACCAGCAGGCTCGCCGCGCCGGCCAGCGCGCCGGAGGCCACGGTGAGCGCCCAGCCGGGGTACGGGTGACGGTTACGGCGTATCTCGGCCAGCCGCCGGTACGCCTCCTCGGTGGTGAAGTCGTCCTGCGAGGTGATGTCGTCGACGAGCCGGAACACCGCCGCGAGCCGCGTGTAGTCCACCGCTCTGCGCCGCACCGTACGGCTGGCCGTGATCGGGTCGTCCACCAGCGAGGGCTGGTACGAGATGGACAGCAGGGTGAAGGTGACGGTGGGCTCACAGCGTTCGAGCCCGTAGGCGTGGGCCACACCGAACATGGCCGCCTCGACGTCCTCGGCGCCCTCGCCGCCCGCCAGCAGGATCTCGCCGATTCGCAGCGTGATGTCGAGCACGCGGGGCACGGCGTGCACGGACTCCTCGTGCTTCTCGACCCGCTCGGGCGCGGGGCGTTCGCCCACCGGCATGCGCAGCATCGTGCGCATCCGGTCCTGCCAGGGCGTCTCCTTGGTCAGCCGGATGACGGGGATGCCGTGGGGCGGCGTGAACGCCGGGCCGCGCGGCGTACCCAGGCCGGAGGCCGTGCTGCCGACCGGGCCGCCGGGGAGCGTCTCGGGGCCCGTGGTCGAGCCGGGCACCACGAACGCCGAGCCCAGGTCCTCGGCCGGCGCCTCCACCGCCTCCGGCGGCAGACCGCTCGGCAGGGCGAACTCCGACGTCGGGTGCTCGTCCTCGGCCGGGTGGGACGGCAGCGGCAGGCCCAGCGGCGGTGTGAACGCGCTGTGGACCTCCTCCGGTTGGGGCCTGTGCTCCCCCACCTCGTCTATGTCACCCATGCCCTGCCTGCTTTGCGACTGTGAGGCCACGTGCCCTCTCTCCTCGCCTGCCTTCCGCCCCTGGGCGACGTCTGATCGTCGACCGGGGGCCCCAGTGTGCAACGTCTTCCCGCGCCGGCACAGGCCACCCGCCCTCCGTCGACCGGGTGGCGGAACGGCCACACACTGTGACGGCTTCGGCGCCGGGTGACGGTGCCGCGCGTTGTGATGATGGTTGCCCCGCCCGACGGGGAGAACAGCGGGGGCAGGCCCAGCCCGCGCCAGCACTGGGGGGTGGCTGACCTGCTAGGGGGCGACGCGGCGCGGTGGACGGGGCGCGAGTCGGCCGGTGCGCTACGCCGTCCGTGGACGTCCCGGGGCCCGGCCGGCCCCGCGCCGCCGACGCGGTGGGCGGTGGCGGGGCGGCGGCCAGGCGGCCGGTGGGTGGCGGGGCGAGCGAGGCGGTCTCGGCCGGGGTGGCCCCGGCAGGCGTCAGCCCCCGGAGGCTGGCCTACGGGGGCTGATCGCTCGTGCCGGTGCGTCCGCGACGCGCGGGCGGGCCCGGGGCGCGGGCCGGCCGGGTGGATCAGCGGCGCGCGTGCCGGCCGCGGGTGCCGGGCGGGTCGTGCGGGCCCTGGCCGTCCTGCGGGCCGTACGGGTCCCGCGGGTCGTGGTCGCCCTGCGCGGCGTACGGGTCGCCCTGGTGCGCCCCCGGCTCGTAGCCGGGCTCGTACCCGGGCTCGTACGACGCTGTCCGGTCGCCGTGTCCCCCGGTCGGGCCGCCCTCCGGGGTCGGCTGCGCGGCCTGGCCCGGGTGCGCCCCGTACGCGGGCCGCGCGCCGTGGTCGGGCTGCTGGCCGTACCCCTGCCCCGGCTCGGATGTCCCCGGGTAGCCCTGCTGGTTCGGGTAGCCGTGCGGCGCCTGCTGTCCGGGGCGGGCCTGCTGGGCCGGGTAGCCCTGCTGGTGGGCCTGCGGGCCGGGCTGGCCCTGGTAGCCGGGCTGCCGCTGGTCGGCCGGGTAGCCGCCCTGGCCCTGGGGCGGGTAGTCCTGTCGCGGCCGCTGGTCCGGGTAGCCCTGGTCGGGCCGGGCGGCTCGCTGCTGGCCGGGGTGCGGGGGCTGGCCCTGCGGGGGCTGGCCTTGCTGGGGGCGGGGGGCCGGGTGGCCCTGCTGGTGGTCGGGGCGCCGCTGGTGCTGGCCCTGCGGGGCGCTGCCGTACGGGCCGGGCGGGGTGGCGCCGGGTCGCTGGCCGGCGGGGGGCCGCTGGCCGGCGGTGGCGCCCGGGTGCCCGAAGACGTCGGCGCGCGCGCCGCCCGGACCGCCGAGGCCCGGCCCGGAGGGGCCGTCGCCGATGGCACCGTCGGCGCCCCGCGACGCGGCGTCGGTCTCGCCGCCGCGCGGCGCGGCGGCGGCCAGCGCGGTGGCCCCGCTCTCGCCGGCGGCGGCGGCCTTCTTGGACTGGCTACGGGCACGCAGGAACTCGATGATGATCGGCACCACCGACAGCAGCACGATGCCGACCAGCATCGCCTCGATGTTGGAGTGCACCCAGTCGACCTTGCCGAGCGCCGCGCCCAGCAGGGTGACGCCCGCGCCCCACAGCAGACCGCCGATGACGTTGAAGGTGATGAACGAGCGGTAGTTCATCCGGCTCACGCCGGCGATGATCGGCGTGAAGGTCCGCACGATCGGCACGAAGCGGGCCAGGACCAGCGACTTGGGGCCGTACTTCTCGAAGAAGTCGTGCGCCTTCTCCACGTTCTCCTGTTTGAAGAGCTTGGAGTCCGGTCGTTTGAAGAGCGCGGGTCCCACCTTGCGGCCGAAGAGGTATCCGGCCTGGTCACCGGCGACGGCGGCGAGCACCACCAGCAGGCAGACGAGCCACAGGTCCATCTTGATCGCGTTGGTGGTGACCAACAGTCCGGTGGTGAACAGGAGCGAGTCACCCGGCAGGAAGAAGCCGATGAGCAGGCCCGACTCGGCGAAGACGATGGCGAGCACGCCGTAGATGCCGAACTGGTCGATCAGATGGTCCGGGTCGAGCCAACTGGGGCCAAGCGCGAGAGTGGTCACGGGTGACGGGGCTCCTGGATCAGGGAGTGCGGGCGGCGCGGGCGGCCCGGCCGCGGTCAAAGGAGCGGGCTGAATGCGGCTGGCCGCGTCAGGGGTGCGGTAGTCAGCCCAAAACTATCAACGCCGGACGGGAAGCACCGGTTCCAGCCCAGCCAACCCCCGGCCCCCCGCGTGCGTCTCCTCACGCGGAAAGAGATCATGCACCTCACAAGCCACACCTGGCGCGTGTTTCACAGAAAGTAGAACCATGGGCATCGAAGAGTTTGGCGGCGGTCAGCAGGAACATGCCGACGTGTTGGTCGTGACCACGAACGACGTGCCGGGCTACCACGTACAGCGGGTCATCGGCGAGGTCTTCGGCCTCACCGTGCGCTCCCGCCACCTCGGCAGCCAGATCGGCGCCGGCCTGAAGTCGATGGTCGGCGGCGAGCTGAAGGGCCTGACCAAGACCCTGGTCGAGACCCGCAACGAGGCGATGGAACGACTCGTCGAGCAGGCCCGCGCGCGGGGTGCGAACGCGGTCCTGATGATGCGGTTCGACGTGGCCTCCGGCTCCGACGTGGGTACGGAGGTCTGCGCGTACGGCACGGCCGTCGTGCTCGTCCCCAAGAGCTGACCCCCACCGCCGGGCCCGCCCCCCAGCGGGCCCGGCGGCCGGCCCCCGCCCCACGGCCGGTCGGCGACATGGCCGAATCGAGACTCGCCCGATGCCGGCACGCGCGCGACGCGTGAGGCCGCCACGCGGCCGATCCGGTACGCGCCGGCAGGGCCGGGCGCGCCGTGGCCTCGTGGGGCGTGAGCACCCTGGGGGACGCGGCGCGGTGCCCCGGCCGTGACGTATGTCTCGCCGAGCACGGGGTGCGGCCCGCACGGCCGATACGTCTCGTCGCGCCCGCCCCGCCACCCCACCCGCCCCGCCGCCCGGACGGCCGCCCCCGCCGCCGGCGACTCCCGACGGACTCCGGCTCGCCCCGGCCCCCGAATGCGCCCCGGGCCTGGGACGCGGCGTCGGGGACACCTCCCCCTTGGTCGACCGCGCGGCCGGGTGCCGGCACGCGGCGTTCGGCGCGCGGGCTTCGGTACGCCGCTCGCGGCGCTCCCTCACGTCGCGTGAGGGGGGAGACCGGATCGCGGAATGCGCTTGGGCGGCGCTCGGGGCGGATGACATCCTGCGGGACATGCTGGGGATAACGGATCTTCCGACCTACCTCGCGGGCCTCGCGCTGATCATTCTGCTGCCGGGCCCGAACTCGCTCTACGTCGTCTCCGTCGCCGCCCGGCGCGGCCCGCGCGTCGCCTACCAGGCGGCCGGCGGGGTGCTGTGCGGGGACACCGTGCTCATGGTCCTGTCGGCGGGCGGCGTCGCCTCGCTGCTGAAGGCGAGCCCGGTGGCCTTCACGATCGTGAAGTTCGCGGGGGCCGGCTATCTGACCTGGTTGGCGATCGGGATGCTGCGCGGCGCGTGGGCGCTGTGGCACCGCCGGACCGAGCAGGCCGCGGCGGTGACCGACCCCGCGCGGACCGAGGCCGGGCCGGAGACGGCCGGGGCCCCCCGGGACGCGACGGCCGGCGGCCGGGGCGCGGGCGAGCGGCCGTTCCGGCGCGCGCTCGTGGTGAGCCTGCTCAACCCGAAGGCGATCCTGTTCTTCATCTCGTTCTTCGTGCAGTTCGTCGACCCGGACTACCCGCACCCCGTCCTGTCCTTCGTCGCGCTCGGCGCCTGGGCGCAGCTCTTCAGCATCACGTACCTGTCGATCCTGATCTTCAGCGGTACGTTCCTCGCCGCCACCTTCCGCCGCCGCAAGCGCCTGACCGCGAGCCTGTCGGCCACCGCCGGAGCGGCGTTCCTCGGCTTCGCGGTCAAGCTGTCGCTGGCCAGCGCGGGGTAGCCGGGGGGCTGGCGCCCCGCTGGTCCGTGCGGGTCGCGGGGCCGGCAGGAGGTACGGGGGCCGCCAGGCCCCCGGCGCGACCCCCGTTCGGGCCAACTGGTCTACCCCGCCAGCTGTTTATGCGATGACGCGCACAGTCGCGTTGTCGCATGGACGGCCCGCCCATGCCACTCGTACGGTCAGGTCGACCGGCCCACGAGGGGCCCACATCAGGGGGTTCGTCGCACCGGCCGGGGAAGGACTCGTCGAGATCCCGAGGAGACGTCGAGGGAGGCGTTCCGCGCTCTTGGATGGCGCACCTGGACGACCAGGATTCGGGACTTCAAGCGTGAGGCGTGGCGGCCAGAAACCCTCCCCGTCTACAGAGTGCCCAGCGAGGACGGGGACATTCGGGACTTCCTGGCCGGGGAGCGGCTTGACCCCGAGAACTACTCCTCCGGTTACACGGAGGGCCTGAGAAGGATCAGAGCCGAGGGGAAGTCCAAGGGCCGCGTCCACATCGTCAGGCAGCCGCTCACGGACTATCTCCGCTTCGAGTTCACGTACTACGACGTTCGCTCCCGGGCCGGAGACGACATCCGCGTCCTCGACGTGACCGACCGACCCCACCCCCTGGAGGGGGTGGGGGACTTCTGGCTCTTCGACCGGTCGGACGTCGTCCTCATGCACTACGCGCAGGACGGCACCCAGATCAGCCGGGAACTGTACGACGGCGACCCGGCGCCGTACATCGAGTACCAGCGGATCGCCCTCGCGGAATCCGTTCCGTTCAGGGAGTACGTCAACGGTGGCCATCGACCCTGACGAGGTGGACCCGTCAGGGCGTGCCCGCGCGGCCGTGCTCGATCGGCGCCGTTCCATGCCGTCGACCACCGGCCGGTCTCCGCGTCAACGGGCCGACGCGGAGGCCGTGGAGGCGGCGGACGCCCTGCGCGTGGCCCACGCGGCGGCGGCCGCGCTGGGGCGCGAGCACGCCCCCCGCGCCGACTTTCTGCGCACCTTCGGCCCCGTCACGGTGGCCTTGAAGCGTGCCGAGAACGCGGCGGTCGCCGGCAAGCCCGACGTGGTGCTCAGCCTCGCCAGCAGGATTCCCTCCGGGGGCCTACGCCCCACCAGCAACAACCGCAACCGTCATCTGCTGGACGTGGCCGACGCGCACGCGCGCACGCGTCAGTACGGACAGGCCATGGAGGTGCTGTACGGCATCCAGGAGGCGTCGCCCGAGTGGCTTCCACAGCAGCGGTACGCGCGGGACATCGCGACCAGGGCCATGCGCAGGCGAAGGACACTGACGCCGGACATGCGACGCCTGGCCGATGCCATCGGGACGCCGCTGTAGTGCGGCGATACCCCTTCCACGCCCCAACCCGACGAATGACCATGGAGAACGCGAACCTCCCCCTCCCTGTGGTCAGTGACCAGGCCGTCACTGACCACACCGGAGGTCGCGCCATGCCGAACGAAGCCGCGCACACCCCGCGCACACCCCACGACCGAGTGTCGCGCGGAAAGAGAGCGGGACAGCCTCGGGCCGATGGTCAAAGACAGCACGCGACGACGTCGCCGCCGCGCCCGGCGGTTCGGCCGTGACCGACCTGGGCTGGACGCCGCCCCCGAGCGGCACAGGTGGCTGGTCACCCCGGCCGAGGACATCGGGCCCGCCGCGCGGTAACCGGCTCCACCACCCACCCACGCGGGGGTACAGCCCCGGCCCCCGTACGACCCCGGCGGCGCGAGCCGCCTCAGTGCGGGATCGAGTCGATCAGTTCGCGCGCGCCCTGGCGCAGCAGCGCGACGGCCACCGAGGTGCCCAGCGTGGCGGGGTCGAGCGGGCCGGCCCACTCGTGGGCGTCCAGCACGGTCTTGCCGTCGGGGGTGAAGACCCGGGCGCGCAGCGAGAGCCGCCCGTCGCGCTCGGCCCTGGCGTAGCCGGCGATCGGGGAGTTGCAGTGGCCCTGGAGGACGTGCAGGAGCATCCGCTCGGCGGTGGTCTCGCGCCAGGTGTCGGCGTCGCCGAGGCCGGTCACGGCCTCGATGGTCGCCGTGTCGTCCTCCCGGCACTGGAGGCCGAGCACACCGGCGCCGATCGGCGGGCACATCGTCTCGACCGACAGGACCTCGGTGATCAGGTCCGGGCGCCCGATGCGCTCCAGGCCGGAGACGGCCAGCAGCAGCGCGTCCGCCTCGCCGGCGGCCAGCTTCTCCAGCCGCCGGTTGGCGTTGCCGCGCATCGGAACGCAGGTCAGGTGCGGGTGGGTGAGGGCGAGTTGGGCGACCCGGCGTACCGAGGAGGTGCCGATCCGGGCGCCGGCCGGCAGCTCGTCCAGGGTCAGCCCGGCGGGGTGGACGAGCGCGTCACGGATGTCGTCGCGCCGCAGGTAGGCGGCGAAGACGGTGCCCGCGGGCAGCGGCCGGTCGGCCGGTACGTCCTTGACGCAGTGCACCGCCAGGTCGGCCTCGCCCGCCAGCAGCGCCGCGTCCACCTCCTTGGTGAACGCGCCCTTGCCGCCGAGCTTGGCCAGGTCGCCCAGCCACCGGTCGCCCGAGGTCGTCACCGGCACCACCTCGGTCCGCACACCGGGTCGCAGCACGCTCAACTCGGCGCGTACGCGCTCGACTTGGGCGAGCGCCATGGGCGAGGAGCGGGAGACGATACGGATCAGCTCAGCGTCGGCCATGCCCCCACGATAGGCCGCGCCGGGGTGCGCGCCGGACCGCGCCACCCCGGGGCGAGCCCGACGGCACCGGCCCCGGCGACCGGGGGGCGCACGCCCGCGCGGGCCGGACGCGGGCGAGGATGGGCCCATGGTGCGCACCGAGACCCCGTGGGGCCCGTGGGAGCCGGAGTCGCCGGCGCGGGTCGCGCGCCGGTTCGCCGGTACGCCGACGCCGTGGTGGATCGCCGGCGGGTACGCCATCGAGCTGGCGGCCGGCCGGGCGCTGCGCGAACACGCCGACGTCGACGTGCTGTTGCCGCGCCGCGACCAGCTCGCGGCGCAGCGCGCGCTGCCGGGCTGGGAGTGGTGGGCCGCCGACCCGCCGGGCACGCTGCGCCGCTGGGCGCCGGGCGAGGTGCTGCCGGCGGGCGTCCACGACATCTGGTGCCGGCCGGGGCCGGCCGAGCCCTGGCGTATCCAGGTCATGCTGGACGAGACGGCGGGCCGGTGGTGGGTCTCCCGGCGCGACGCCAGGGTGCGGCTGCCGCTGGCGCGGATCGGCCGCCGCTCCCCCGACGGCGTCCCCTACCTCGCCCCCGAGGTGCAGCTCTACTACAAGGCCGCCGCGCCACGGGCCAAGGACGAGCGGGACTTCACGGCCGTACTGCCGTGCCTCGCCCCGCCCCAGCGGGCCTGGCTGAGCTGGGCCGTCGGGCTCACCCGCCCCGACCACCCGTGGCGCGCGCGGCTGGCGGGGTGAGAGCGGGACCGACCCGGTCGCCGACCCGGCCGACCCGGGTGGGTGTCGGGGGCGGGTCCGGCCCGGTGGGAGCCGCCCGCTTCGCCCGACTGCCGCTCGGCGCGCGCAAGAGCGGGCCTCGGCGGCGCTATGCCCGTAATGTCTATTCGCGGTAAGGGAGCGCAGACCGAGGGAGCATCGCGCCATGAGCACACCGGTATCCGTGAACGTCGCCGTCATCTACTACTCGTCGACCGGCACGGTCCACGCACTCGCCCAGGAGATCGCCGACAGCGCCGAGCGGGCCGGCGCCGAGGTGCGGCTACGCAAGGCGGCCGAGCTGGCCCCACGGGCCGCGATCGAGTCCAACCCCGCGTGGGCCGCGAACGCCGACGCGACCGCCGACGTCCTGGAGGCCACCGGCGACGACGTGGTCTGGGCGGACGCGGTGATCTTCGGTTCGCCCACCCGGTACGGGAACGTCACCTCGCAGCTCAAGCAGTTCATCGACACGCTCGGCGGGCTGTGGCAGCAGGGCAAGCTGGCCGACAAGGTCTACAGCGGCTTCACGGCCTCGGCCACCACCCACGGCGGCCAGGAGTCCACGCTGCTCGCGCTCTACCACACCATCCACCACTTCGGCGGCATCCTGGTCGCCCCCGGCTACACCGACCCGTCGAAGTTCGTGGACGGCAACCCGTACGGCACCTCCCACGTCGGCGGCCCGGACACCCCCATCGACGACAACGCGCGCACCGCCGCCCGCGTCCAGGCCGAACGCGTCGTCCGCTTCGCCCGGGCCATCAAGCGGGGCCTCGCGGCGTAGCCCATCCCCCACGCACCCTCCAGTCCGCCCCGGTGTACGTGAACCTCCTGATACTCCAGGGCGTCCTCGGAAGGCCGGGACGGGCCGGGCTCCTCGCTCCGGCCCGCCGGCCCGCCGGCGCGGGCCGACCCCGCCGTTCCGGATCTCACGCGCGCCCCCGCGATGGGGTGCATCCCGACACGGGCAGCCGTCCGCACCTCGCCGCGGCCGCTGTTCCGACGCCTCGTACGCCGGCGGACACCCGGCAGCCACCCGGTGGGGCAGGCGCCTGGCGGCAGGGCCGACCGAGGTGACGGCTACGTTCGGCGCCCGGGGTCGGTCGGGGCTGTCCAGCGTCGAGCGCATCCTGCGGGCGGTGGCTCTTCCCGAGCGAGGTGGCGATGAGGACGGCGCCGAGCGCGGCGCGGAGTGCTCGGCGTCGCCGTCGACGATGCCTACTGGGTCCTGCCCCGCACACGGGCGTTGTGGCTGCCCGCCGGGACGGTCCACCGGACCGGCGCGACACGCGACGCGCTGCTGTGCAGCCTCTACTTCGAACCGGACAGATGCGATCAGGACTGGACGGAACCCACACCGATCGGCGTCGACGGGCTGCTGGCCCATCTGATCGCCTACCTCAGCCACGAGAGCCTCCCGGATGACGCGCGGCTGCGGGCCGAGGCGGTCGTCCTGGATCTGCTGCGCCCCCTGCCGGCCACACCCATCGACGTACCGAGTCCCGCCGACGACCGCGTACGCGCCGTGGCCGACGCGCTGCTCGACGACCCCGCGGATACCCGGAGTCTTGAGGCGCACGCCCGGGCCATCGGGGTGAGCCGGCGCACTCTCACCCGGCTGTTCGTCCGCGACACCGGCATGAGCTTCGACCGCTGGCGCACCCATGTGCGGCTGCGTGCCGCCCTCCCCCTCCTCGCCGAGGGTCAGCCTGTCTCCCGGGTCGCGCACACCGTGGGATACGCGACGTCGAGCGCCTTCCTCGCGGCGTTCCGACGAACCGTCGGCACGTCCCCGGGCCGCTACCTCAGTGGCGACGCCTCGTGTGCGGCATCCGCTACGCGTGCCGCCGAGGAGTGACCACCGCGGCGCCCCGGCCCCGGGGACCCCGACCCGGTCGGCTCGCGGACCCCGCTCCCGGGCCGGGGCCCCACCCCCGCGCGGCCCGGCCGCCCGGGCGCCGTCAGCCGCCCAGCCGCCGGTAGCGCCGCACCGCCAGCGGGAAGAAGACCGCGACCAGCGCCAACGGCCAGGCCAAGGCCAGCAGGCTCGCGTGTTCGACCGGCCAGGAGTCGCCGCCCCAGCCGGGGTTGTCGAACAGGTCACGGACAGCGGTCGCGGTGGCCGACATCGGGTTCCACTCGGCGATCGCGCCCAGCCAGCCCGGCATCGTGTCGGCCGAGGTGAACGCGTTCGAGAGGAAGCCGACCGGCCAGACCAGGATCTGCACCGCCTGCACCAGCTCCGGCTTGCCCGCCGCCATGCCCAGGTAGATCCCGACCCAGAGCATCGCGAAGCGCAGCAGGAGCAGCAGCCCGACCGCCGCGACGCCCGCGGCGAACCCGCCGTGCCAGCGCCAGCCCATCGCCAGCCCCGCCACCAGCAGCACCAACACGCTGACCAGCGACTCGATCATGTCCGCCGCGCTGCGCCCGACGAGCACCGCCGACCGGCTCATCGGCATCGCCCGGAAGCGGTCGAGCACGCCCTTGTTGAGGTCGGTGGCGACCGAGACCATCGTCGACTCGATGCCGAACGCCATGGTCAGCGCGAGCATCCCGGGAAACAGGAACTCCTTGTAGTCCCCGCCGCCGGCCACCCGCATGCCGCCGCCGATGAAGTACGCGAACATCACCAGCATCATCACCGGGAAGACCAGCCCGACCACCAGTCGCCCCGGCTGCCGCGCCCAGTGGGCCAGCTCGCGCCGGGTCATGGTCCACGCGTCGGTCAGCGCCCAGCGCGACCGACCGGCCAGCCCCACGGGCCGCACCACCACGGACAGGTCCGCCACCCGCGTCGCGCTCACTTCGCCGCCTCCCGTTCGCCCCGCACGTCCCGCCGCGTCGCCGCACTCCGCCGGGCGGGTCCGCCCCGCTCCTGCCCCGGGTCGCGCCCGCGCCTCACGCCCTCGTCCCGGTCACCCGCGCCGCCCGCGCGCGTGGCCGCGCCGTCCCCGGCGTCCCCGCCCCCGGTGTCGCCCTCCGTCGGGCGCGCGCCCGTCAGGTGCAGGAACACCTCGTCCAGCGTGGGGCGGCGCAGCGCGATGTCGCGGGCCTCGATCCCGGCCGCGGCCAGCGCGCGGACGGTCTCGGTCAGCGCCGCGACGCGGTCGGCGACCGGGGCGCTGACGCGTAGCGCGTCCTCGTCGACCTCGACGCCGTCCGCGCGCGCCGCCATACCGACGACGGACGCGGCGGCCGACAGCTCGTCCGCGCGGTGCAGGACGACGTCGATCCGGTCTCCGCCGATGGTCGACTTCAGCTCGTCGGCGGTGCCCTCGGCGATGGCCCGGCCGTGGTCGATGACGGTGATGCGGTCGGCGAGCTGGTCGGCCTCCTCCAGGTACTGGGTGGTGAGCAGCACCGTCGTGCCGTCGCCGACCAGCGACCGCACCGCGTTCCACACCTCGCGCCGACCGCGCGGGTCGAGTCCGGTGGTCGGCTCGTCCAGGAACAGGACCTGGGGGCGCATGACGAGTCCGGCCGCGAGGTCGAGCCGGCGCCGCATGCCGCCGCTGTACCGCTTGACGGCCTTCGTGCCGGTCTCGGTCAGTTCGAACTGTTCCAGCAGCTCACCGGCCCGCTGCCGGGCCCCACGGGCCCCCAGGTGGTAGAGCCGGCCGAACATCTCCAGGTTCTGGAAGCCGCTCAGCTCCTCGTCCACGGCCGCGTGTTGGCCGAGCAGTCCGATGCGGTACCGGACCTCGTCGGGGTGGCTCGCCACGTCGAACCCGGCGACGCGGGCCGATCCGCCGTCGTGCCGCAGCAGCGTGGCGAGCACCCGCACGGAGGTGGTCTTGCCGGCACCGTTCGGGCCGAGCACACCGCGCACGGTGCCGCGCGGTACGACCAGGTCGAGCCCGGCCAGGGCCCGGTGCGCCCCGTAGTTCTTCTCCAGTCCCTCGACGACGATCGCGTGATCGCTGTCCGCCAATGCCCTCTCCTCCAGCCGCCGCCAGCGAGGCCCACACCCCGCCACTCGGTAGTCAAACTTGACTAGGAGCGCAGAAGGTACTGCCCGCCCACGCGGTTAGTCAAACTTGATTACTGGCCTCGCCGGCCCGATACCCCACCTCGACCCGACGCGCCCGACCCGGCGGCGCCGACCCCCGCGCCGCGCCCGACCCCGGCCGGAACCCGCGCGGCTACGCGCGCGCCGGCGGGCCGCCGGCCGCCTCGTCGCCCGGGTGCGGGCCGGTGGCGTACGGGTTCTCGAAGCCCTCGGGGAGTACGCCCTTGAACGGCTCGCCCTCGCCCGCCATGACGTACGCGCCGCGCTCCAGCCGTCCGATCAGCGCGCGGGTCCACACCGCGCCGCTGTCGGCGCTGGTCACCCAGAGCTCCATGATCTCGCCGATGTGGTCCAGCGACTCGGGCCCCTCGGCCGGCGTGTAGACCTCGGTCACCGAGCGGTGCCAGGCCTCAAGCCCCTCCAGCCGCTGCCGCAGCAGGGCGATCGCCTCCTCGCGCGGCAGGTCCACGATGAACCCGACACCCGCGCTCAGCAGGTCCATCTTGGGGTTCCAGCTCCCCAGCGCCTCCCTGAGCAGGGCGAAGAACGCCTCCTCACCCTCGTCGGTCAGCTCGTACTCGACACGCGGGGGGCCGCCGGCCGTGCTCGGCGCGACGTCGTGGGCGCGCAGGAGGCCCTGCTTGGTCATCTGCTTGAGCGCGTGGTAGATCGACCCGGGTTTGGCGTTGGACCACTCGTGCGCGCCCCAGTACTCCAGGTCGTTGCGCACCATGTAGCCGTGCGCGCGCCCGTGCTGTCGCACCGCCCCAAGCACCAGCAACCGCATCGCCGACATCAGCCCGCCACTCCATCCCGACGCCACACACCCACCGCACCTGTCAACACCCAGATTAAACCGACCCCCACAGCTACTCAACTTTGACTAGCTGGTTCGGCACTGCGAGGCTCACCGGCATGACGGAGACGACCACGCCCGTGTTCCCCTGTCCCTCGATCCCGGAAACCCTCGCCTTCTACCGCGCCCTCGGCTTCGAGGTCACCTTCGAGCAGACCCGCCCCAACCCGTACGCGGTGGTGGAACGTGGCGCGATAGCCCTGCACTTCTTCGGCACGCGCCGGTACGACCCGGCGACCTCCTCCAGCACCTGCCTGATCTCCACCGACGCCGTGGACGACCTGCACACGGCGTTCCGCGCCGGCCTGCGGGCGGCGTACGGGCGGGTGCCCACGCGCGGCCTCCCCCGGATCGGGCCGCTGAAGGACACCACCTACGGCGTACGGCAGTTCCTCGTCACCGACCCCGGCGGCAACTGTCTGCGCGTGGGTCAGCCGACCGGCGAGAGCCTGGAACACGCCCCGCCCCCGCCCGGGGTCTTCGCCCGCGCGCTGCACCTGGCCACGCTGCTCGGCGACGCGAAGGAGGACCACCGCCACGCCGCCCGCGTCCTGGACCAGGCGCTGAGCAGGGCCGACGCGGCCAGCGCGGGAGCGGGCGAGCCGGCCGGTCCGAGCGCGGCGGGGCTGGCCGAGGACCCGACGGGGCAGCTCCCGACCGCCGCGGAGTGGGTGCGCGCGCTGGTGCTCCGCGCGGACCTGGCGATCCGGCTGGACGAGCCGGCCCGGGGCGCGGAGTGGCTGCGCCGGGCCACCGCCGTCACCCTCACCGACGCCGAGCGGGCGACCCTGGCCGACACCCTGCGCCGGGCCGAGGAACTGCGCGAGGAGCTGGGCCCGTGAGCGGGCGAAGCGCGTGCGGGCGGAGCGCGTGCGGGCGGAGCGCGCGAGCCCGCGCGGGGCGGGTGGCGTACGCGCGGACGGCGCGGTCGAACGGCGCGGCGCGCACTCAGACCGCGCCGTCGCCCGCCTCGTCCACCAGCACGAACGCCGTCTTCCCGTCGATCGCCTCGCGGATGATGTCCGCGTGCCCGGCGTGCCGGGCCACCTCCTGGATCAGGGTCAGCAGAATCCAGCGCGCGGAGCGGTCCCGCTCCTCGGGGTACCAGGGCGCCTCGGGCAGCGTCACGACCACGTCCAGGTCGGGCAGCGAGCGAACGTACTCCTCCGTCTGCCGTGCCACCCGCTCCTGGTATCCGAGCAGGCCCGCCACCGTCTCCTCACCCACCGGCTCGAACGACTCGTGGAGGGTCTCCAGTGTCCGCTGGACGGTCTCCGCCGGCCGCCCGGCGAGCGTGCCCATGATCCAGCTCTGTTCCACCTCGGTGACGTGCTTGAGCAGGCCGACCAGCGACAGCTCGCTCACGGTGGGCTTGCGCGCCGCCTGCTCCTCGCTCAGTCCGAGCAGGGCCCGCCGGATGCCACCACGCTGCGCGGCGAGGTAGTTCAGCAGCGCGGTGCGCTCGTCGCCACGGGGCTCGGCGTCGACGAAAGTGGGCATGGGCTCCGCCTCTCCACGGGGGCCGGGTGCGTTCCCCGGCCTCGGTGAGGACCACGTTACGAACCCTCGCGGACACCTTCTGTCCGCGAGGCCCACCCCGCCCGCGATCATCGCGCGACGGCCGCACACGCCCCCCGAACGGCCTCCGCGACGCGGCCCCACCGGCCGCCCCCGGCAACGCATCGGGCCCCGACGGGACCGAGGTCTCGACGGGGCCGGGGCACCGGGCGGACGCCCACGCCGGACGCGGTGCGTCCGTCCGGCGGGTAGGCCCGCCGCGCGAGTGGCGGCGGGCACGGAGTCGGTGGGGTGGGGCGAGGTGGGGTGGGGCGAGGTGGGGTGGTGGTGCGGGGGGCGTCGCGTGGGGAAGGCGAGGGAGAGGGGGGCGGAGCCCCGGAAGGTGGGGTCAAAGGGGGAGGCGTCAGAAGGGGAAGGCGCTGCGGCCGTGCTGGATCGAGATCCACTTGGTGGTGGTGAAACAGTCCACCATCGCGTCGCCGTTGAGCCGTCCCACACCGGAGGACTTCTCGCCGCCGAACGGGACGATCGGTTCGTCGTGCACGGTGCCGTCGTTGACGTGGATCATCCCGGTCCGCACCCGACGGGCCAGCCGTACGCCACGCTCGACGTTGCCCGTGTGCACGGCGCCGCTGAGCCCGTAGCTGGTCTCGTTGGCGATCCGCAGCGCCTCCTCCTCCCCGTCGAAGGGGATCAGCAGCACCACGGGGCCGAAGATCTCCTGCCCGTACGCGGCGGAGCCGGCGGCCACGCCGGTGAGCACGGTCGGGCCGACCATCGTGCCCTGCACGCTCCCGCGCACCAGGGCGGTCGCGCCGTCGGCCACCATCTGTTCCACGACGCCGCCGATGGCCTCGGCCTGGCCCTCGTTGATCAGCGGGCCGATGTGGGTCTCGGGGTCGTGCGGGTCGCCGACCCGCAGGGTCTTGACCTTGGCGACGAACTTCTCGGTGAACTCGCGCTCTATCGACCGGTCCACGAGTACCCGGTTGGCGGCCATGCACATCTGGCCCTGGTGCGCGAAGCGGCTGAAGACGGCCGCGTCCACCGCGTAGTCGATGTCCGCGTCGTCCAGGACGATCATCGCGCTGTCGCCACCCAGTTCCAGCACCGTGCGCTTGAAGCCCGCCGCCGCGACCGTGGCCACGTGGCGCCCGACCTTGTCGGACCCGGTGAAGGAGATCACCCGGGGCACCGGGTGGTCGATGAGCGCGTCGCCGATCTCGGCGATGTCGGTCACCACGACGTTGAGCACCCCGGCCGGCAGTCCGGCGTCCTCGAAGACCTTGGCGACCAGCCCGCCGCCGCACACCGGGGTGTTCTGGTGGGGCTTGAGCACCACCGCGTTGCCCAGCGCGATGGCCGCGGCGACCGACTTGATGGACAGCAGGAAGGGGAAGTTGAAGGGGCTGACGACACCGACGACGCCCACCGGCTCCCGGTAGACGCGGTTCTCCTTGCCGTCGATGGGCGAGGGCAGGATGCGCCCCTCGGGCCGCAGCGCGAGGTGCACGGCCTCGCGCAGGAACTCCCGCGCGATCTGGAGTTCGAACGCGGCCTTGGACTGGGTCCCGCCGACCTCCGTGGTGATCGCCTCGGAGATCTCGGCCTCGCGCTCCTCCACGATGCGCAGCGCCCGCTCGAAGACGAGCCGCCTGGCGTACGGGTTGACCTCGGCCCAGGAGCGTTGGGCCCGCTCGGCGGCACGGTACGCCTGGTCGATCTCGTCCACCGTGGCGATGGTGATCGAGGCGAGCTTCTCCCCGTTGTACGGATCGAAGTCCACGATGTCCCACGAGCCGCTCCCGACCCGCCACTCGCCATCGATGTACTGATAGGCCAACTCGGAGAAGTAGGACATGCCATCCCTTATCTGAAGGCCGGGAGGCGGCTGGCCACCCGGGGGCTGGGCGGGGTCTCCTGATGGACCGTCATCGTAGTGAGCGCTCACGACAATTGGAGACGCGCCCTCAGCAAATCCCGTGTTTTGGCCGGGGAGAGGCTGTCCGACCGCAGCCGCTCCATAGCCCTCTCGTATTGGGTGACCTCTTCGCGCTTGTCGAGGTAGAGCGCGCTGGTGAGCTGCTCCAGATAGATGATGTCCGGCAGATCGGGTTCCGGGAAGCGCAGCATCGTAAAGGCGCCGCTCTCGCCCGAGTGGCCGCCGAAGCTGAACGGCATGACCTGGAGCGTGACGTTCGGCTGTTCCGATACCTCGAGGAGATGCCGCAGTTGGCCGTGCATCACCGCGGCGTCACCATAGGGACGGTGCAGGGCGGCCTCGTCGAGTACGGCGTGGAACTCCGGAGCCCGTTCGGACACCAGAAGCTTCTGCCGCTCCAACCGGAGCGCCACCCGCCGATCCACCTCACTCGCACACGCCTCCCGCTGACCGCGCGTGACCACGGCGTGCGCGTATCCCTCGGTTTGCAGCAGTCCGTGAATGAACTGCACTTCGTAGACGCCAATATGAGAGGCGGCACCCTCAAGTCCGACGTAGGTCTGGAACCACCCGGGCAGTACGTCGCCGTAGCTGTGCCACCAACCCGCCACATTGGCCTCCCGGGCGAGTCCGAGCAGCGCCGAACGTTCCGCCTCGTCCGCGACCCCGTAGAGCGTGAGCAGGTCCTCGATATCACGTGCCTTGAAGCTCACCCTGCCCAACTCCATGCGGCTGATCTTGGACTCGGAAGCACGGATCGAATAACCAGCCGCCTCACGCGTGATGCCGCGCGACTCGCGCAGCCGTCGGAGCTGAGAGCCCAGGAGGATGCGGCGTACGACCGATCCACTCGACTCACTTGTGGCCATTTCCGTGACCCTCCCTGTACGTTCCGTACCCACGCGGGCACGCCCCCACGGACCCTCGGCCGCGAAGTCTGCCACTTCTAGGCTCCGTTGAGTGCGCATCTCATTACCGAGGTAGGAGATGGACGCAAGTGACCTTGAGAAGAATTCCTAGCTAACGAGCTCAGTTCGGAGCAAACCGGCCACGTGCACGTGCATCTGCCCTTGCATCTGGTCCAGTCTTTGGGAATCCTGGAGCTCGCGCACGTGCACGCTGTTTGCAGATCCAGCCAGGGTCGTCACGGCCACGAATGCCAGGAGTGCCTCGCATGGGGACCAGAGGATCGACCATGGTCGAGCCGTTATGGCAAGGCCTGCCTCCCATCGACCCCTCGGCGCTCTCGCATTCCGCCTCCTGCGCCCTGGCAGCCCGCTACGACGCCGTCAAGGGCGCCCGCGAGTTCACTCGCGCCACCCTGCACGGCTGGGAGCTGTCCGAGCTCTTCGACGACGTGGCGCTGGTCGTGTCGGAGCTGGTCACCAACGCGCTGCGACACGCACTGCCCAGCGAGGACCGGGAGTTGGCCGGGTCCTACCCAGAAGCAGGCCATGGGGCCGGTCACGGGGGCGGCCCCATGGCCGTTGTCGAACCGGCCGTCCGTCTGCACCTGATGCGCTGGACCTCACGGCTGGTGTGCGCGGTCCGCGACCCGAGCGAGGTCAGCCCGGTCACCGGCGACACGGCCCTGTTCCCCGAGCTGAACGGGGCGGCCGAGTCCGGCCGTGGGCTCTACCTCGTCGAGTCGTTCAGCGACAGCTGGGGCTGGCACCCGCTGGCGGGGACGCTGCGGGGCAAGGTCGTCTGGGCGCTGTTCCAACTGCCGCGTCACGAGAGCTGAGGCCCCGCGCCCCGACCCGGCCCGCCACGCGCGCCCCGGGGGTCCGCACGGCTGCCCGCACCCTCGCCCCACCTCCGGCACGCCCGCACGCGACCTGTCGCCCGCCGCGCGCGAGGCCGCCGGGGGGGGGCGGGGCCGGCGCACCCCGGGGGCGCGGCGAGAGGGCCGCGAGGATGGCGCATATGACTACGGAAGCCTCGCGACGCCCGGTGCGAGCCACCCGGACGAGTGAGCGGCCTCGGGGCGTGGTCACGGCCGGGTCACGGCGCGGAGGGCCAAACGCCGACGCCTCCTCGGCCTCCTGACGCTTCATTGGCCGGCCCGCCCGACCGGGCGGGGCCGACGCCGCGCCGCCGAACCACCGTTCCGGGCCCCACGGGCCGTGCCGGGCCGCGCCCGGGCCGTCCAGCGCGGATAGACGCCCGGCGGGGCCGGGCCACGGCACACCGGCCGCTCCGCGTCTGCTCGTCGCACCAGGCCAGCCGCCCCCGCGCGTCCACCAGCCCGACGACAGCCGCCCGGTCCCGCCCTACGCCTGGCCCATCGGACCGCGCCACGGACGCCCGCCCCGGACCCAGCGCGACGCCACCCGGGGTGGCCAGCACGCTCCGACGGGCGGCGGCGCGGAACGCGCGGCGCGGGTGGCGGCCGGCCGAGGGATGACCGGAAAGGTGGCCGACGGGCCGGTGCGGGGGCGCGCCGGCGGCCGGCACCCGTGGCCTTTGGGGCCGGAATCCCGGCGACGGCCACGTCGGGGAATCGCCGTACGCCGCGCCGGGAATGGCGCCATCCGGTCGGGCGGCGCGGGGCATGTGCCCGCACCGCCGACGAATCCCGGATTCCCCAGCCCCGTGGGCATTCAGCAGCCCCATGCGGTGGCCCGGTCGGTCTCGTGGGGGCGATCCGCCCGGAAGGGTCAGTCACCCACCAGGTGGTCGAACTCCCCGTCCTTGACGCCCAGCAGCATGGCCTCGATCTCGGCCGGCGTGTAGACGAGGACGGGACCGTCCGGATAGCGGGAATTACGGACGGCGACGTTTCCACCCGCCAGCCTCGCGAATTCCACGCAGGAACCTTGCGAATTGCTGTGCCTGCTCTTCTGCCAGACGACCCCCGGAAGGTCCGTCGCCGCCATGCCGTTATACGCGTGGTGCACAGAACTCTCCGTGGGTGATTGCAGTCGTCAACTACCCCGGATCATAGTCCCGTTCATCTGCTGATGCATGAGCGGATGCACGTGCACGGGGCGTACCCGAATGATCACCGCGCGGCGTAAGGCGACAACGCCATCTCACGGGCGTTCTTGATCGCCCGTGTCAACTGCCGCCGCTGCTGGGCGAGACGTGTCACCCGGCGACCACGGATCTTGCCACGTTCGGAAATGAACTTACGGAGCAGGTCGGTGTTCTCGTCGTCGATATACGAGACGCCAGGCGCGTCCGACCGGTTGGGCTTGGGCTTCAGGTTTCTGTGCGGATCTGCCGATCCACTCCCGGGAAAGAGCGGTCCTTTCGGGAGAGTTCGGGCGAATTCAGCGGGGCGAGAGTACGTCGACGGGCGCGGAAGGTAGTGATCCGTACGGCTTAGTACGGGTGTGCGTAGTCCGTGTGGTGGAGTCGCGTACGAGAGGACCGGCCCACGCGTTCTCACGGGTCACCGGATATCGCGGGTTGCCACGCGGGTCGGCTCGGGCCGGAATGGCTAAGTCCAGCACGGTGGGCTCGGAGACGCGTACGCTCAGTACGGTCGCATTCACAGCACATGTGAATGGAGCTCTTCGTTGAGACGCGTATCACCGGCATGGGAACGTGAATCGCGGGTAAACGAGAGCGAATTCAGAGAACCGGGCCTCGGAGTTCACCGAACGCGCCCGAGAGGCAACGTCGACCCGGCGGCCTCCGCCGCGTATTCGGCGACCGGCGACCGGAGCGGACACGGGAGGCCGGCCGGCGCGGCGCGGTCACGGCCCGACGAGGTGAACGTCCCACGCCGCCCACCGCCCCCAACGCTCGGCTCGCCGGCCTGGCGCCGCGCCCCCGCTCCGGCGCCCCGCCCCGTGCCACGCCCGACGGCCCGACCGTCCACCGGCTTGGCGGTCCGGCGGCCTCGTCGTCCCGGCCGGCGCCCCCCCACCGACGGCGGGGCTGAGCGCCGCGCCCCTACGCCGCCGGCCCGCTCCGGGGCCGGGCGGGACCGGCCGCAGCGCCGAAGCGGGCACGAACGCCCAGGTCATCGGCTCGCCGCGGCGGAGCGTCGGGTTTCCCGCCACGGGATTGTCGGACCCCCCTGCGAGACTCGTCGGCATGAGATGGGCGGTGGCGGAGGCGGATGACGGGGGTGTTCGTCTCTGCCCCCTCGACGACGCGGGGCGGGCCAGCGGGCCGGTCCACGTCGCGCGCGACATCGTGGCGGCGGTGCGCGAGCGGCCCGAGGTGACGCGGTGGGTGTGGCGCTCCACCGCCGAGGTGTACGGCCGCCTGTTGGCGGCCGGAGTGCGCGTCGAGCGGTGTTACGACGTGGAGGTCGCCGAGACCCTGCTGGTCGGGTACGCGGGTCAGTGGGGGCGCCAGCCCCGGTCGCTGGCGGCGGCGTGGGCGCGGCTGCGCGGACTGCCGGTGCCGGAGGACCCGCCGGTGCGCACGGCCGACACCCAGCCGTCCCTGTTCGAGGCGGGCCCGCCGCCACTGCCGCCGGGCACCGACCCGCTGGAAGCGCTGCTGGCGGTCTACGCGGACCAGGTGGCGCGCACGGCGGCGGTCGAGCTGCCGGAGCGGATGCGGCTGCTGGTCACGGCGGAGTCGGCCGGCATGCTGGTGGCCGCCGAGATGCGGCGGGCCGGGGTGCCCTGGCGGGCGGACACGCACCGGGAGGTGCTGGCCGAGCTGCTGGGCGAGCGGTACGCGGGCGGGCTTGAGCCACGGCGGCTGACGGAGCTGGCGGACGAGGTGTCGCGGGCGTTCGGCACCCGGGTGCGGCCCGACCTGCCGGCCGACATCGTCCGGGCGTTCGCGCGGGCCGGCGTCCGGGTCGGCTCCACGCGCGCGTGGGAGCTGCGGGAGATCGACCACCCGGCGGTGGAACCGCTGCTCCAGTACAAGAAGCTCTACCGGCTGTACACGGCGCACGGCTGGTCCTGGCTCCAGTCCTGGGTGCGCGACGGGCGGTTTCGGCCCGAGTACCTGCCCGGTGGCACGGTCTCCGGGCGCTGGACCACCAACGGCGGGGGCGCGCTCCAGATCCCCAAGGTGGTGCGCCGCGCGGTGATCGCGGACCCCGGCTGGCGGCTCGTGGTGGCCGACGCGGAGCAGATGGAGCCGCGCGTGCTGGCCGCCATCTCGCGGGACCCCGGACTGATGGAGGTCGCGGGCAGCGCCCGGGACCTGTACGCGGCGCTGTCCGACCGGGCCTTCGCCGGCGACCGCGCGCAGGCGAAGCTGGCACTGCTCGGCGCGATCTACGGGCAGACCACGGGCGACGCCCTCAAGCACCTGGCCGACCTGCGCCGCCGCTTCCCCGTCGCCGTCGGCTACGTGGACGAGGCGGCCCGCGCCGGCGAGGAGGGCCGCCTGGTGCGGACCTGGCTGGGACGTACCTGCCCTTCGGTGGACGGCGAGGGCGGGGCGGAGGAGGCGGGGCTGCCGCAGACGGGGGACGCCGAGTCGGCGGGCCCCCCGAGCGGGGCGAGCGCGCGGGCGCGCGGACGGTTCACGCGCAACTTCGTCGTCCAGGGCAGCGCGGCCGACTGGGCCCTGCTGATGCTCGCGGCACTCCGCCGTCAACTAGCCTCACTCCAGGCCGAGTTGGTTTTCTTCCAGCACGACGAGGTGATCGTGCACTGCCCGGCCGAGGAGGCCGCCCAGGTCACCGAGGCGATCCAGACGGCGGCCGACCTCGCCGGCGAGATCGCCTTCGGCGCGACCCCGGTACGGTTCCCGCTCACCCCGTCCGTGGTGACGTGCTACGCGGATGCGAAGGGGTGAGCGGGGGCGTGGGGCGCGGGTCGCGCGGGACGCGGGTCGCGCGGGACGCGCGGAGCGCGCGGGGGTGGTGGGTGCGCGGGGGCGGTGGGTGCGCGGGCGAGTGGGTGGCGGGTGTGTGCGGCGCAGGCGCGCGGGCGGGTGTGTGCGGCGCAGGCGCGGGGACCGCGCGGGGGGTGGGTGCGCGGGACGCGCGGGGGAGGTGGGCGCGCGGACCGCGCGGGGGGTGGCAGGCGCGGGGTGGTGGGTTCTGGGGCGGGGCTTGTGCCCGCGACCTCGTGGGGGGCGGTGGTGAGGGGCCTGGGTTGGGCACGGTAGTGGGGGAGGCTGGGGCGGAGCCTGTTCCGGCGCGGGGCTGGGCGGGGCGTTGGTGGCTGGGGCTGGGTGGAGCCTGTCCCCGTGAGGCGCGGATAGCGGGGCCCCGGCCCGGCCACGGTCGTAACGGGCGTCCCAGGAGAGGCCCGGCGCGGCGCGCTGGCGGCTGGGACTGGGACGGGGACGGGTCACGGTTGTGGCGGACGTGCGAGGCGGAACCCGCTTCCGCGAGGGCGCGGGGCGTGGGTGGCGGAGGCCCTGGGCGGGTCACGGTTGTGGCGAGCGTCCGGCGAGAAGCCCCTGTCGGCGAGGTCTGGGGCGCCAGGGGCGGACACGGGTGGCCGGGGCCCTCTCCGCAGGGGCGCGGGGTGTCGGGGGTGGAGGTCTTGGGCGGGCCACGGCTGTGGCGGGTGGCCTGGGCCGAACTCGCTCTCACGAGGGGTGGGGCGTCGATGACGGAGGGGGCTCTGGCGGGGCCCCGGCTGTGGTGGGTGTCCAAGAGGAAGCCCCCTCCTCGTGAGGGCGCCGAGCGTCGGCAGCGGGGTCACGCGGTCGGGGCGGAGCCCGTTTCTACGAGCGCGCAGGGCGTTGGTGGCGGAGGTCCCGCCGGGTCACCGCTGCGCGGGTGGCCGGGGTGGCGCCCGTCGCCGCGAGGTCCAGAGCGCCGGTAGCGGGAGCAGGTGGTTGGGTCGGAGTCCGTCCTCGCGAGGTCCGGAGCGCCGGTACTGGGAGCAGGTGGCCGGACCGCAGTCCGTCCCCGCGAGGTCCGGAGCGCCGGTACTGGAAGCAGGCGGCCAGACCGAAGTCCCTCCCCGCGAGGGTGCGCGGCACCAGTGACAGAGGTTCCGGCCAGCCACTGCTGTGGCAGGTGTCCGGAGAGAAGCCCGTCCCCGCGAGGGGCGGAGCGTCAGCGGCGGAGGCGCGTGAGCGGGGCGGGGCCCGTCCCCGCGTGGGCGCGGGGCGTCGGATGTGGTGAGTTCTGGGCGGACCATGGTCGTGGCGGGTGCGGTGAGGGTGTGGGGCGCGTGTGCGCGCGAGAGGTATGGGGGCGCGTACGGGAGCGGGGCGGCCCGCGTCCGTGGGGCCGCGTGGCGGCGGCTGAGCGGGTGGGCCTGGCGGAGCGGGTGGGCGCGGCGTTCCCCCCGGGGGCCGTCCACCCGGTCGGTGCGGTGCTGCCGGACTCGTGTGGGCGGGTGGGGCGTTGGGCGCGCATGGGGGGCGGGGCGGGGTCGCCCGCGCAGTTGGTCGGCGATCGTGGCTGCCCTGCCGCTACGCACCGCCCTGGCACTACGCACCCGGGTCGCCCGCGCACGCGCGCGGGTAACGGGTTCGGGATGAC
The DNA here is from genome assembly GCF_042799315.1 of Streptomyces sp. NPDC057702. Taxonomy (NCBI): domain Bacteria; kingdom Bacillati; phylum Actinomycetota; class Actinomycetes; order Kitasatosporales; family Streptomycetaceae; genus Streptomyces; species Streptomyces sp. NPDC057702. Next base: position 129,171 of record NZ_JBHVJC010000027.1, read on the forward strand.
CGTGGCGAACGCGTTCCAGCCCGTCGCCCGTGCGCACACGCGAGGGGTGGGCGACCACCTCGTCGGCATCCCCCACCAGTAGGCCGTCACCCGTGCACACGCGTGTCGGAGACGGGTCCGACAAGGGCGGAACGTCAGAGGCGGTGACCTCCCACGGAGAGGTGGGGCGTCAGAAGCGGGTGCGTGCGGCCCACGGAGGGGCGGGGCACCGGAGGTGGGTGCGTCCCGCAGAGGGGTGACGCGTTCGGAAGCGGGGGCGACCCACGGAGGAACAGGGCACCGGGAGTGGGCGCGTCCCGCAGAAGGGTGACGCGTTCGGAAGCGGGGGCGACCCACGGAGGAGCGGAGCACCGGGAGTGGGCGCGTCCCGCAGAAGGATGGCGCGTTCGGAAGCGGGCGCGGCCCACGGAGGAGCGGGGCATCGGAGGTGGGCGCGTCCTGAGAAGGGTCGGAGCCGTTGGGGGGAGGGCGGGGCGGGGGGTGATGGGGGGTCATGCGGGCGGCGTAGTCCAGCGCGCGCCGGGGTGCGGGGGCCCGGACGATGAGCGTGGGGCCGCCGGGCCGGTGGCTCCGGTGCCGCCCGAGCGAGTGGGACAAGGGAGTGCCTCGTGAGCCTGAGCCTTGAGCAACTGCGCCGCTGTTCGGTCGCCGTCGACCTCGGCGCCGCCCGGACCCGGGTCTATCTCAAGGAGGCCGGGCTCATCGTCGACCAGCCGACCGTGGCGGCGGTGAACACCCGTACCGGTTCGCTCATCGCCGTCGGCACCCTCGCCGAGCGGATGACGGGGCGTACCCCCGGGCACATCCGCGTCGTACGGCCGGTCAGCGGTGGCACCGTCGTGGACATCGACATCGCCCAGCGCATGCTGCGGTTCTTCGTCGGGAACAAGGTGCGCCGCGCCTGGCGTCGCAAGCCGCTGCTCCGGGCGGCCATCTGTGTCTCCCACGACGCCGACCCGCTCGCCCGGCGGGCCGCGGCCGAGACGTTGGCCGGGCTCGGGGCGCGCCGGGTGGAGCTGGTGGACACGTTGATCGCCGCCGCCGTGGGGTGCGGGCTGCCGGTGGAGCGGCCCGAGGCCACGATGATCGTCGTGTGTGGCGCGGCCACCACGCACATCGCCGTGCTGTCCATGGGTGCCATCGTGGCCGCGGAGAAGATCCCGGTGGGCGGCGACATCATCGACCGGGCCGTCGTGGAACACCTGCGCACGCGTCACGAGCTCCTGTTGCCCGGCCAGTCCGGGCACCCCCTGCACGAGGTGCTGCGGAGCGCGGACCCGTCCGTCGGCGGCGCCGAGGTACACGGCCGGGACGTGACCACGGGGCTGGCCAAGTCCGTCTACGTGGACGCCGCCGACGTACGCGCCATCGTGCGCTCGCCGCTCACCGGCGTACTGGACGCCATGCGCGGCGTACTCCGACGCTGCCCGCCCGATCTGGTCGCCGACCTCGCCGACCGGGGCGTCGTACTCGCCGGCGGCAGCGCGCGGCTGACCGGCCTGGACGACCTGCTGGGCCAGGGCACCGGCATGCACACCCACGTCGCCGAACGGCCCGACCTGTGCGCCGTCGAGGGCCTGGGCGCGCTCCTCGAAGGCAGGGTCCTGCCGCTCCCGCTGGGCCCTCACGCGGGCTGAACAACTCCCCGGCCGAACGCGGCAGGCGAACGCGGCGGGTGCGGGGGCCGCGCGGCGGGGTGGGTTCCGCAAAGCGATGCCGGGTGGTGGGGTGGGATGCCCGTTGCCGGGTGGCCGACCGCGCGGCGAGACGGGGTTCACGCGGCGGGTGCGGGGGCCGCGCGACGGGGTGGGGTGGTGGGTACCCGTTGCCGGGTGTGGCGATCGCGCGGCGTGGTCGCGTCCGTGAGGCGGGGCCACGAGGCGGGGTGGTTCGGCGAAGCGGGGGCGGGGCGGTAGGGCGGGTGTCTCGTTGTCGGGGGGCACGTCCGTGAGGCGGGGTGAGTCTTCGCGGCGGGGGCCGCCGTGCGGGCCCGGTGCCGGGTGCCTCCTCGTTGCCGGAGGTCGCGCCCGCGCGGGGGGGGGTGGGACCACGGGGCGGGTGTCAGGGTGCTCGTCGCCGGACGCCGTGACCGCACGGCGGGTGGTGTCGGCGCGGCGACATGGTGTTCGCGCGGCCGGTGTCCGGAAGCCGCGAGGCGGGAGGCCGGGGCCGCCAGGCGGGCCGGGCGTCCGTTGCCGCGTGTCGCGTGTCGGGCGTCGAGCGTCGAGCGTCGAGCGTCGAGACAGGTTCCGCGAGGCGAGCCAGGGTGGTGAGGTGGGTGCCGGGCTCGCCAGGCGGGGCCGGGGTGGTGAGGTGGGTGCGCGTTGCCGGGTGCGGCGACCGCGCGACGGGGCTGGGGGCCGCGAGGCGGGACGGTGTCCGCGAGACGAGTGTCGGGTGCCTCGTTGCCGGACCACGCGATCGCGCGGCGCCGATCGCTTCTACGCGGCGGGGGCCGCCGGGCGGGCCCGGTGCCGGGTGCCTCCTCGTTGCCGGAGGTCGCGCCCGCGCGGCGGGGTGGGTCCACGGGTCGGGTGTCGGGGTGGGGTCCGAGGAGCGGGCCGGGGTGGTGGGCCGGGCCCTCGTCGTCGGGTGCCCGGCCGCGCGGCGGGGTGGGGGGTGGTGGGCCAGGGGCCAGAGGCTTGTTGCCAGCTGCCGCGACCGCGCGGCGGAGCCGGGGGTACGAGGCGGGCCGGGTGTCGGGGTGGGGGTTGGGGTGGGGGCTGGGGTGGGTGGTTCGCGGGGCGGCGTGTCGTCTGGCCGGGCGGAGGCGCGGGTACGGCGGGGTGTCGTGGTGGGCTCCGTCGGGGTGAGTGGGGCGGGGCGGCGGGTGTGGTGGCGGGTGTGGCGGACCGTGGTGATGGCGGGCACATCGGGGGCCGGGAACTTCCGTGGGGCGCTCGGGGGTTCTCGGGGTGATTCATGCCCCGACGCGTAGCACGCAAGGAGACAGTCATGGCCCTGTGGGACCGGTTGAAGGACTCCGCCCAGACGATGCAGACGCAGTTGCAGGCCAAGAAGACCGAGCTCAAGAGTGGGGCGTTCCGCGACGCCAGCATGGCGATGTGCGCGCTGGTCGCGGCGGCGGACGGGTCCGTCGACCCGTCCGAGCGGCAGCGCGTGGCGGCGCTGATCGCCTCCAACGACGTACTCCAGAACTTCCCCGCCGACGACCTCCAGCGGCGCTTCGACGACTACGTCAACCAGCTGACCCGGGACTTCGCGATGGGCAAGGTCGGCGTGTTGCAGACGATCGGCAAGGTGCAGAAGAAGCCGGTCGAGGCGCGGGCCGTGCTCCAGATCGGCATTGTCATCGGCGGCGCGGACGGCGACTTCGACAAGACGGAGCAGGGTGTGGTCCGCGAGGCGTGCTTCGCGGTGGGCATCGACCCGGCGGAGTTCGACCTCTGACCACGCCGGAGTTCGACGTTCAGCCGCACCGGGGTTCGCCCCCGGAGCGCGGGGCCGCCTGACGGCCCCCACCCGGCCGGGGCCGGGGCCCGCGAGCACACCCGACGCCACGCGGCCCCGGCCCCGCGGCGTCCCCCTCCCCCACCACGCGCGCGACTCCGCCGCACGCCCGCCCACCTGCCGCACGGTCCACCGCCGCCCGCGCCCGCACCGGCGCACCCCGGCCCGCCACCCACCCAGCGGCTCACACACCAACCGACGGCACCCGACAACGACACACACGCCGAACCCTCCGCCCGCGTCGGCTCCGCCACACCCACCGCGAACGCCCACCCCGCCGAAGCGCGTCAGCCCAACCAACCCCACCCACACGGCAGCCCCACGCCCCACGCCGGACCAGCCACACGCGTCGGCCCCGCCACACCCAACGGCTCCGCCGCACCCTCCGTAGACGCCGGCCCCGCCACACGCGCCGCAGCAGCCATACGCGTCGGACTCGTCCCCATCGGCCCCGCCGCACCCGCCGTAAGCGCCAGCCTCACCGCACAGGCCGCACCAGCCGAACCCCGTCGGGCTCTCGCCGTACGCGTCGGCTCCCCCGCAGCTGCGGCAGCCCGCCAACCGGGCGCCCCCGCTCCAGACACCAGTCCCGCCCGTCTCGCCACCACGCGCCGAGCCAGCCACACGCGTCGGCTCCGCCAACCCACCGTGGACGCCACACCCATCGGCTCCACCAGACTCGCCGCAGACGCCCGCGCCGCCACCACACGCCGAGCCAGCCACACGCGTCGGCTCCGTCAACCCCACCGTCAATGCCACACCCAACGGCTCCGCCGCACTCTCCGTAGACGCCGGCCCCACCACACGCGCCGCACCAGCCATACGCGTCGAACTCGCCGTCCCCATCGGCCCCGCCGCACCCGCCGTAAGCGCCAGCCCGCCACCGCACACGCCGCACCAGCCGTACCCCGTCGGGCCCCCGCCGTACGCGTCGGCCTCGCCAGCCCCAGCGTCGACGCCACACCATCTGCTCTGCCGTGGCCGCCGGCCCGCACCACACACGTCGAACCAGCCACCTCCGTCAAGCCACACCGCGGAATCGGACCGGCCGGGCCCACCGTGGGTGTCGAGGCAACCTGGTCCGCCGTGGGCGTCGGGCAAGCCTGGGCCGCCGGAAGTGAGTGCACCGTCGGCCCACCGCAGGCGCTGGCCCCGCCGCACCCGCCAGCCCGCGCCGCACCAGCCACCTCCGTCAAGCCACACCGTGGAATCGGGCCAGCCGGCCCCCGTGGGTGTCGAGGCAACCTGGCCCGCCATGGGCGTCGGGTCAACCTGGCCCGCCGTACGCGAACGCCCTGTCGGCCCGCCGCAGGCGCCCGCGTCGTCCTACGTGTCGGCCGTGCCAGGCTCGTCGGCCGTGTCGTACAGGGCGAGTTCGGCGGGGGTGGGGTGGGCGAAGAGGCGGAGCGCCTCGGTGAGAGCGGTCTCGGTGATCTCGAAGGTGGCGGGGGGTCGGGCGGCGTTGCGGGCGGTGAGGCGGCGGCGCAGTTCGTCCAGCGGCGGGTCGAGGACGCACAGCACCACGCGGGCACCGAGCGAGCGTGCTCGGGAGCGGTAGTCGTCCCGTTCCTCGCGGGCCCACAGGCCCCAGTCGAGTACGACGTCCCCGCCGAGCCGGAGTACGTGCGCGGCCACCTTCCACTGGACCCGTTCCACGGGTTCGCGCAGGGTGTCCAACGCGTCGCCGGACAACCCCGGATGCAGGTCGTGCAGCCACGTGTCAGCGGTCAGCCGGAGCGCCGCCCGCTCCCGTTCCAGGCGCCTGGCCAGGGTCGTCTTGCCGGCACCGGGCAGGCCGCAGGTGAGGAAGAGAGTCGCCACGCGAGCACCCTAGCCCGCGCCCCCGACCCCGAGCCGGCCGCGCCGACCCACCCACGAGGGCCAGCCGCCCACCCCGGGCCCCAAGCCGCCACGGAGCCGGCGAGCACGCGGGGTTCGGCCCTCACCCGAACCGGGCCCGCCCGCGAGAACGGCCTCTCGCGCGCCGGGACAGCGCCACACGAGCCGGCGGACCGGCGCCGGCCACAAAGCCCGTCGCGAAACCAACCGCCCACGCCAGGACCACACGTAGACCCCACCCACCACGTGACCGCCAACCCACCCCCGGAACCGACCCCGCACAGGCCACACCCCACCCACCACACGAGCGCCAGCCCCACCGCACACGCAGCCCACTCACCCACCACACGGGCACGAGCCCGCACCCAGGCCCACGCGAGCCCAACCCACCCCCCGAGCACGAACCCGCAGCACGACGACGCCACCCCCACCCACCACACGAACGCCAGCCCCACCGCACGCGCAGCCCACCCGCCCACCACACGGACGCCAGCCCGCGCCCAGGCCCATGCACGCCCAACCCACCACACGACCGTCCGCACCGCTGAGCCCGCTCCGGGCTCCATCGCGCCATGTCCGGTCCCGGGCCGCCTCCGTCCGGGGCCGGGCCCGCCGCGTGGGCGCCCGCACGCCCGTACGCCGGGGGTGGCGCCCACCGGGCACGGCACCCACCGGGCGCGGCACCCACCGGGGGCGGCGCCCACCGACCGCGTACGCCGAGAACCGCTCGCGCGCGGAGCGCTACCCCAGCGTGGCGCCGCCGCGCTTGGCGAAGCTGCTCATGATCGTGTTGTGGAAGGGGCGGATCACGGTGAAGTACCGCTTGCCCGAGGCGCGGTTGTAGCGGACGACGGTGCTGCACGCGCCCTCGGGACCGTGTGCCCCGTCGCGGACGACGAAGACGACGCGGTAGCTGAGGTGCTTGTCGTCCTTGCCCGCCAGCACCTCGGCGTCGGAGACCTCGATGACCCGCATCGGGCCGAGGCTGGCACCGGGCCGCACCTCGCCGGGCTCGCGTACGGCGCCGCCGCGCAGCCCGAACGGCTTGACGATCTTGTCGCGCACGCTCATCAGGGTGATCACCCACGTGGGGGGTGAGCTCATCATGGCCTTGGCGAACTCGGCCGGTGTGGTGCCGGGGGCGACGTTCACGGCCACCGTGTCCACGTGGTCGACACCGCCCAGGCTCTTCTCGCCGCTGGGGCTCACGGCCTCGGCGGACTTGCGGACGACAGGTCCTCGTGCCACGTCGCTCTCCCTCTTTCGCCTGCTGGCTGGTTCCGGTCTCGTCGTGGTCGCCCCGCCCGGCGGCGGGGCCACGTGGCGTGGGGCGCCGGCCGTCCGGGGCGCGCCCGTCCCCAGGCTCGCACGGGCGCCCGGCCCCGCCCGGCTCCCGTGGCCGCGCGTCAGGTCGGCCGGGCCCGGCGGGCGGCGGCTCGCCGCCCGCCGGCCCGCTCACCCGCACCGCCGCGCGAAAGCACCCGGGGAAGTCGCTCACACGCTCGCGAGCTGCTCGTCCTTGATCTGACAGATGACCGCGCCGGCCGAGACGGAGCCACCCACGGCGGCCTCCAGGCCCTGGACGACGCCCGCGCGGTGGGCGTTGAGCGGCTGCTCCATCTTCATCGCCTCCAGGACGACGATGAGGTCACCCTCCTCGACGCGCTGGCCCTCCTCGACGGCGGTCTTGACGATGGTGCCCTGCATCGGGGAGGCGAGCGCGTCGCCGGTGGCGGCGCCGCCCGCGCTCTTCGTCTTCTTCCGCTTGGTCCTGCCGCCGCCCGCCGCGCCGTTTCCGGTCGCGGGGGTGGTGGCGAATCCGAGTGAGGCCGGGAGGGAGACTTCCAAACGCTTGCCACCGACCTCGACGACCACCGTCTCACGCCCCCC
>NZ_JBHVJC010000028.1:0-128241 GCF_042799315.1 Streptomyces sp. NPDC057702
GCCCCCGCCGCTCCGCTGCCGCCCCCGCCGCCCGTCGCCCCGGCCGCGCCCGCCGCGCCGCCCGCGCCCGCGGCCCCGGCCCCCACCGGCGCTCCCGTGCGGCTGACGAAGGTCACCCTGACCAAGGAGGCGCCCACCGTCTCGCTCACCAAGCAGGGCGGCACCTCGGGCGTCATGCGCGTGAACCTCAACTGGCAGGTGCACAAGCAGTTCAAGAGCTGGGGCCAGAAGCTGGGCAAGGTCATGGCCATGCACTCCGACCTCGACCTCGACCTCGGCGCGTTCTTCGAACTCGCCGACGGCACCAAGGGCGTCGTCCAGGCGCTGGGCAACTCCTTCGGCGCCCTGCACCAGCCGCCGTTCATCCACCTGGACGCGGACGACCGCACCGGCGCCCGCACCGAGGGCGAGAACCTGACGATCAACCTGGACGCCAAGGACGTCTTCCGCCGCATCCTGGTCTTCGTCACGATCTACGAGGGCGCCCGCAGCTTCGCCAACCTCAACGCGACCGTCACCCTCAGCCCGCAGCACGGCGCACCGGTGGACTTCTCGCTCGACGAGTGCACCGTGCCCTCCAACGTGTGCGCGCTGGCCCTGATCACCAACAACAACGGCGACCTCGTCGTCCAGCGCGAGGCCCGCTACCTGGTGCCCGACCGGGGTGTCAGCCCCCAGCGGACCCTGGACCACGCGTACGGCTGGGGCATGAACTGGACGCCGGGCCGCAAGTGACGTCCACGTGACGTCGGGGCCGGGCGCGTCGCGCGGGCGCGGCCCCGCCCCGCTCACGGCGCGGCCTTGGGACGGGCGTAGGTACGCCCCTTCCAGGCCGCGCCCCGGCCCCGGTAGTGCTGGATCGCCGAATCCACCGTCATGAGCAGGTACAGCGCCGCCGTGAACGGCAGCAGCGGCGCCCACCACGGCGAGAGCCGGTAGTAGCGCAGCATCGGCAGGAAGGTGCCGGCCATCACCGCCCAGGCCAGGGCGCCGGCCAGCCACATCACCCGCGCCCCCCGCAGCGCCCCGACGCCCACCGCCACCGGGGGAACGAGGTAGACCACGGCGAGCCCGACCACGGTCGCCGCCAGCAGCGCCGGGTTGTGGCGCAGTTGGGCGTACGCGCTCCGCGAGACCATCCGCCACAGCTCGCCCAGGTGCGGGTAGGGCCGCACGCTGTCCACCCGCTCCGCCAGGCCCAGCCAGACGCGCCCGCCGGTCGCCCGCCCGGCCGGCGCGGCCACCGACGCCCCCGGGCCGGGTGCCGGGCGCGGCGGCCCGGCGCGCTTGACCGCCCGCGCCAGGGCCACGTCGTCGATCACCGACTGGCGGATGCTCTCGGGGACGCGCGCCCGCTCGGCGGCCTCGGTGCGCAGCAGTACACAGCCGCCGGCCGCCGCCGCGGTCCGCGCCCCGGGCCGGTTGACCCAGCGGAAGGGGTAGAGCTGCGCGAAGAAGTACACGAACGCCGGGACGATCAACCGCTCCCACCCGGTGGCCACCCGCAGCCGCGCCATCTGCGAGACCAGGTCCAGATCGCGCGAGCGGGCGGCGCGCACCAACTCCCGCAGGCTGTCGGGCTCGTGGGCGATGTCCGCGTCGGTCAGCAGCAGGAACTCCGGTTCGAGCTGGGCCCGGGCCAGCGCGATGCCGTGCCGTACCGCCCACAGCTTGCCGGTCCACCCGGGGGCCGGCTCCCCGGGCGAGGCCACCACCAGCGGCAGCCCCTGTTCGCAGTCGGCCGCCAGCTCGCGGGCGATCTTGGCGGTGCCGTCGGTGCTGCCGTCGTCGATCAGGAAGACCACGGCGCGGCCCGGGTAGTCCTGCTCCAGCAGGGAGGGCAGGCTCACGGGCAGGACCTCGGCCTCGTCCCGCGCGGGGACGATCAGGGCCACGGTGGGCCAGTCCTCCCGCGCCGGGTCGTGACGCCGTGGTAGGCGGATGTCCGTACGCCAGAACAGTCCCTGCCCCAGGAGCAGCCACCCCCAGGCGGCCAGCGAGACCAGGGCGATCCAGGTAAGCGCGCTCACCTTGCGCAGTCTGCCCCAGTGAACGCCGTGTACGGGGGCATCGCCCGCGATCCGGTGCGCCGCGCTCACCGCCGGTGACCGTGGCGCCCGCTCACCCCAGTCCCGGGTGTCGGCCAGGACCCCGTCGGGCACGAGGCCCACACCACCGGGGCCGGGGCGCGCGGGCTCGGCCGCTCGCGCCAGGGCGCCCCGCCCCACCGCCGGCGGCGGGGCCGGGGGAGCGATCGACTAGGGTGGCCGGGTGCCGCGCTCAGGTGGCGTGTCGCACGGGGCCACGGGCCGCCGCCGGTGTCGCAGCGACCGGGTCCGCCCAGCGAGTGACCGGAGATGGCGAGACGGCATGGCAGTGAAGATCGCGCTCATGGACTCCGGTCTCGGCCTGCTGGCGGCTGCCGCCGCCGTGCACCGCCTGCGTCCCGACGCGGATCTCGTCCTGTCCAGTGACCCGGACGGGATGCCCTGGGGGCCGCGTACGAGCGAGGACATCGTCGCGCACGCGCTGGCCGTCGGCAGGGCCGCCGCCGCGCACCGCCCCGACGCGCTGATCGTCGCCTGCAACACCGCCTCCGTCCACGCGCTGCCCGCGCTGCGCGCCGAGCTGGAGCCCACGCTGCCGGTCGTCGGCACCGTACCGGCGATCAAGCCCGCCGCCGTGGCCGGCGGCCCGGTGGCCATCTGGGCGACGCCGGCGACGACCGGCAGCCCGTACCAGACCCGGCTGATCCGCGACTTCGCGGCACGGGTCAGCGTCACCGAGGTGCCCTGCCCCGGCCTCGCCGACGCCGTACAGCACGCCGACGACCAGGCCATCGACGCCGCCATCGCGGTGGCCGCCCAGCTCACTCCACCGGGCGTACGCGCCGTCGTGCTCGGCTGCACCCACTACGAACTCCTCGCCGACCGCATCCGCGCCGCCGTCCAGGCCAGGGCCGCCACGCCGGTCACGCTCTTCGGCTCCGCCGACGCGGTGGCCGCGCAGGCGCTGCGCCGCATCGGCGCCCAGCCCGCCCCGGACGCGGCCCCCACCGGGACCCTGACGGTGTTGCTCAGCGGGCGCGAGTCCGCGCTGCCGGCCGAGGCGCTGGCCTACCCGGAGGGCGCGCAGCTCGTCCCGGTGGGAGCTGCCTGATCCGGCGGGCGCCGTCCGCCGGACGCGTTGTCCGCGCGTCCGCCGTCGGCCGGGCGGGTGGCGCGTCGCCCGCCACGGCGCTGCCCGGCGGGGGTGGCGCGCGTACGCTGCACAGCATGAGGCACCACTCCCAGGACGATCCGTCGCGGGACGCAGGGCAACCCGCGCAGGTGTGGACCGGGCGGGCGACCAACCGGTTGCAGTGGGCGCTGGCCGCCGTCGGCGCGGCGTGCATGGCGCTGGGAATCGAGCTGGCCGTGGACTCCGCCTGGACCCCCGGCCTCGCCCCGCTGCTGATGTCGGTGATCGGCTGTGTCGCGGCCGGGCTGCTCATGCTGTTCGGCACGCTGGCCTTCGTCCACGTGGCCGTGCGGGTGGACGCCGAGGCCCTGGAGGTGCGCTGCGGCCACATCGGGCTGCCGCGCTGCCGCATCCCGCTGGAGCAGGTGATCGGGGCCGAGTTCGCGCCCCGGGTCACCCCGCGCCACTGGGGTGGCTGGGGCTACCGCTGGCGGCCCGAGCAGGGCACCGCCGTGGTGGTCAGGCGCGGCGAGGGCCTGGTGGTACGGCTCGGCGACGGCCGGACGTTCACGGTGACGGTCGACGACGCGGAGGCCGCCGTACGGGTCATCCGCGAACGCCTGGGCCTGCGACACGGCCACCGAGGCCGCCCCTCACCCGCCTGACCCCGCCCGCTCGTCGCGGGCGCGCGCGGGCGGACGCGTGGCTACGCGGGACCGCCTCCCGCCGCCCTGTGTGGTGCCGTGTGGTGCTGTGTGGTGTCGTGCCGCGATGTGCGGCCCTGTGCCGCGTGGGGGTGTGCGGTGTGGTGTGGGGGCCGCCGCGGTGTGCGGCCGGCGGACGGCGTGGCGAGTGTGCCGTCCGCTGCCGTGGCCGCTGGTTCGGCGGTGGGATGGTGGGGTCGGTGTCCGGTTTCCCCCCGTGGCCCTCGGCCCTCGGGGGGTGGCCGCCCCCCTGGCGCGGGGGCGTGTCGCCCCCGGGGCGACCGCTGCCGACGTCGGTGCGGCCCGGCTCGGGCGCCGGCCGGCGCGGCGAGGGCGCGGACGGAGGGCGGGCCGGGCCCGGCTGCCCCTTCGAGTGCGGCGCTCCGCGCCACGGTCGGGTGTGCCGGTGTCAGCCGGTGGGCGAGCACTGTCTGCGAGCGCTCGCGTCCTCGCTGACCAGGTGGGCCGTGGCCACGCCGGCCAGCAGCCCGGCGCCCGCGGTGACCTCGGAGAAGCTCAGCGCGTTGCCGACGGTCGCCGCCACCGCGAGCGCGGTCAGGGCCGCCCCCGCCGTGAGCACCACCGGAGTCGTACGGGTCGAGCAGCGCAGCGCGTACAACATCCAGCCGAAGGCCGCGGCCAGCAGCGCGACCCCGGGCACTCCCTGCTCGGCGGCCTGCTGGAAGGGCGCCGAGTAGGGTCGGCTCGCCGGCTCCGCCGCCTGCCGCGCGGTCGGGCTCAGCTCGGCGAACCGGCCGGGGCCCGCGCCGCGCCCCGGATGGCCGGCGGCGATGTCGATCGCGTCCTGCCACAGGTGCACCCGCTGGTCGGTGAGCTGGCCCTGAAGCGAGGAGGACAACCCCGCGGGCAGCGCGCGTTCGGCCGTGGCCCAGGAGGCGCTGACGGCCAGCACGGCGCACAGGGCGAACCCGGCGAGGCCCAGCGCCCGCCGTGGCCTGCGCGCCGCCAGCGAGAACAGGGCGACGGTGGACCCGGCGAGGCCACCGGGTACCGAGCCCACGCCGAAGGCGGCGACCACGACGGCGACGGCGAGCAGCGCGCACCCGACCCGGACCGCCGGCGCCGTACTCGCCCAGCCCGCGCAGCAGGCGGCGCCGACCGCGAGCGCCGCGTAGGCCACCATCAGCCCCGCCGGGCCCGGCGCGGTGGGCTGCCCCGAATGGGGTGTGGCCAGGACGAGCCCGAGGCCGACCACGCCCGCCGCGGCGGGCGCGGCCACCGGCAACAGCGCCCCGGCGACCCGACCGCCCGCGTACCCCGCCGCCACCGCCAGCACCGCCAGCACCATCCCCTCCGGCCGGGTGGGACGCCCGGCCGCGCACAACAGCGCCCAGGCGACGCACGCGCCGAGCACCACCACGCCGGCACGGTCGGACCGATGGCGCGCCGTGATCACCGGAGATACGGCCGAAGAGACCACCCCGTCGACCCCCCGAGTCGAAGCGGGCACCGCGCGGCGGGGACGAACGTCGCCTGCGGGCTTGGACTTTGGGCCACCGTAGCGGGTGTGGCGAACGTTGTGGACATCCTGCGCAGAAACGATGCGGCGACGGTGTGTGCGGGTCCCGCACGCCGCCTCCGGCGTGCCGGGGGCGGACCCCCCGCCTCCGGAGTGGCGGTGGACGGGGGCCTACGCTCGGCGCATGGCTATCCCCGAGTTTCTCCGGACCCTGCGGGTCAGCGCCGGCCACCAGTTGCTCCTGCTGCCCGCCGTCAGCGCCGTCGTCTTCGACGCCGACGGTCGCGTGCTCCTGGCCCGCCGGGTGGACACCGGCCGCTGGTCCATCATCGGCGGCATCAGCGAGCCCGGCGAGCAGCCGGCGCACACGGCGGTGCGGGAGGTGTTCGAGGAGACGGCGGTGCACTGCGTGCCCGAGCGCGTCGTCCTGGTGCAGAGCCAGGAGAAGCCGGTCACCTACCCCAACGGCGACGTCTGCCAGTTCGTGGACATCTGCTTCGTCGCGCGTGCCACGGGCGGCGAGGCCCGGGTCAACGACGACGAGAGCCTGGAGGTCGGCTGGTTCGAGCTGGACGCCCTGCCGGAGGTGGAGGAGTTCGCGATCCACCGGATCAAGCAGGCCACCGCGGGTGGGCCGACGTGGTTCGAGGGGATCGGCCAGGGGTGAGAACGCGCCCGCCCCGCCACGTCGCGGCCCCGTGGCCAGAAGACGCCTCAGCGCGGCCGGCGCCGGGCTCCCACGGCTGAACCCGGCACCCACTCGGCACGGGGTGTGGCGTGTGCTGGCGCGCGAGGTCACCTGAGCGGCGCGCGGCGGGCCCGGGGGGCCCGACGGAGGCGGTCGCGACACCCTGTCCGACAGCGCCGTCGCCGGACCCAGACAGCTCCCTCACCCGCGTCCGCCAGCGGGGCGCGGCGTGTGTCGCGGCCACCGCGCGCCCGTCTGTTCCACCACGGCGGCCCGGAACGCTGCCGGCAGGACGGATCCGGGAGACGTCTCGAACGCCCTGTGCTTCCAGCGGTGGTAGCACGACCAGTAGCTCACCACACGACGCTCCGTGCGCGCGCCGGTTTCGGAGCGGTGAACTCCCCGTAGACGCGGCGCTGGGCCGAGCCCGGGACCGCGAGTTCCGGATGGCTCTGATCTGATCGCCTCGATGGTCTCCAGCACGTGTTCGCCGGCCAACCGTCCCACGAACGGGACCACCCACCGCTCCTTCGACGTCACGATCCGCTCAGGGTGTCGCCGGAGTCAACGTGAGCCCGCGCGCGGTCGCCGGCGGCGGGACGGTGGCGGGGTACGTGTTCGCGCGAGGCTCGGGAAGCCATGCCGCTCGGCGGGAGAGGTACGTCGTGTCGCCCCGCCCACGGCGGGCGGGCGCGGCGCTAGTCGTCGGCCGGCTCGGTCGGCAGGGTGGGCCGGGGGCCTTCGTCGGGTACGACCAGCAGGCGTACGGCCACCTGCCGTGCGTCGGGCGGGTGGTCGCCGGGTTCGGTCTGGTACTTGCGCAGCAGCGCCTGGTACTCCTCGACGAACGTGGCGACCTGCTCCCTGGTCATGCGCAGCCCCGAGCGCTGGATCTGGTTCCAGCCCCCGGAGGAGTCGTACCCGGTGTACGCGCTCACGGTCAGGTTCAGGTCGTGGGTCATCTTGAGCGCGCCGATCTTCACCGCGGCCTCGCGTTCGTCGGCCGTCAGCTCCAGACCCGGTGGCGTGAAGATGTCCGTCATGAGCGACCTCCACCAGCGTTCCCGGCCCGTGGAGCGTTCCTCGATCTCGGCGATCAGCTGGAGATCGGCGAGTTTGCGCAGGTGGTAGCTGGTGGTGCCGGTGCTCTCGCCGAGTGCTTTGGCGACGCTGGTGGAGTTGGCCTCGCCGTGCTCTCCGAGGTAGCTCAGGATGTCGCGGCGCACCGGGTTGGACAGGGCCTTGTAGAAGGCTTTGAGGTCCGGGCCGGTGAGCACTCTCGTCTCGGGGCGCTCGACCATGCCGGCCAGCATAGTGCGCAGGCTCTCGGCTACCGCAGAGAATGTTTGCAGAATATCTCTGCAGTCGTTACGTTGGTTCCGGAAGGTGCCAACGGGTGCCGGGACGCTGGGGGTGAGGATGCGGGACGACCTGGTCGGGCGGGTGGTACTGGCCGCGGGGGTGGCGCTGGTGCCGTGGCTCGCGGTGCTGTGGATAACGCTGCCGGACTCCTACTCCGCGCGACACTGGCGGGTCGCCTGGGTCGGCTTCGACGCGTTGGAGATCGCCGCTCTGCTGACGTCGGCGGTGCTGGTGCGGCGTGGCGGCAACCGGGCGCCGCTGGCTCTGATCGCGACGGCCGTGTTGCTCCTGGTCGACGCCTGGTTCGACGTCATGACAGCCGGGCGCGACGTGGCCCTGTCGGTGACGCTGGCCTGTGCGCTGGAGCTGCCCGTGGCGACATGGTGTGCCGTCGCCGCGCTCCGGCCGCCAGGGCCTTCTCCGGTTCCGGCGGCCGTGGCGCGACGGGGGGCCGTCCGTGTCTGACCGGCTGGATGCCCGGATGCGGGACGAGATCGACGATCAGGTCGCGGAAGCCTTCGACGCCTATCTGGCCGACCGGCTGGCCGAACCGGGTCCCCTGCGCAGGTCGCTGGCGGGGAGGCGTAACGCCGGGGTCGTGCTGGGCACCGTCGGGTTGGGTGTCCTGGCCACGGCGCTGGCGCCGGCCGGAGGCGTCGTCCGCTGGATCTGGGGCGCGATCGCGGTGATCGATCTCGCCTGGCTGCTGACCGCGCGCCGTCGTTGACGGCCCGTGGGCCAGGCTCCCCCGAGGGTGGGGGACGATGCCGGTCTGTGAGCGGAGGGGCCGGAGTCGGGCCTGGCCCCTGCCCGTCGCCGGGGTGACCGGCGGTGGGCAGGGACGAGTGGGGCTGGGGCCGGGGTGCCCCGGTGGAGGGCGTGACCTGGCCGAGGTGACCATGGCGGCGCCTGGGTGGTGGGGGTCACCCGGCCGTCGGCTGGGGCGTGGTCCCGGCGGCCTGCACGCGGTGGAACTGGTCTTCCGTCAGACGTAGGCCCAGGGCTTCGACGTTCTCGGTCAGGTGCGCGACCGACCGGGTGCCCGGGATCGGCAGGACGTGGGGTGCGCGGTGCAGAAGCCAGGCCAGGGCTGTCTGCGCGGGCGTGGCGCCAAGTCGCGCCGCGACCTCGGCGAGCGGGCCGTCCTGCCGGGCATGGGTGCCGGTCGCGACGGGGAAGAACGGCACGAACGCGATGCCCTTGGCCGCCGTGTGGGTCAGAACCTCCTCGTGGTCGCGGGTCGCCAGGTTGTACATGTTCTGCACGGCCGCGATCGGTGTGGTTCGCTCGGCCTCCTCCACCTGCGCGACCGTCACCTCGGACAGGCCGACGTGGCGCACCTTGCCCTCCTCGCGCAACCGGGCGAGGGCGCCGACCTGCTCGGCCAGAGGGACGTTCGGGTCGACGCGGTGCAGATAGAGCAGGTCGATGCGGTCGGTACGCAGCCTGCGCAGACTCAACTCGGCCTGCTGGCGCAGATAGGCGGGATGCCCGAGCGTCACCCACTCGGTGGGCGACGGCCGGACCACGCCGACCTTCGTGGCGACCACCAGGTCGTCGCGGCGCGGGTGGAGGGCCTCGGCGATCACCTCCTCGCCCGCGCCGAGCGCGTAGGCGTCCGCCGTGTCGATCAGGTTCACGCCGAGGTCGACGGCCGTGCGCAGGAGGGTGATCGCCGCGGCCCGGTCGGTCGGCGCCGTCCAGATGGGTGCCGCCATGCCGCCGGGGGCGTCCGGCGCGTCGGCCAGCCGCATGGCGCCGTATCCGACGCGGCTGACCTCCAGGTCACCGCCGACCCGGAAGACGGGGCTGAACTGCGAGGTTGTAGGTTCAGTGGTCGTGTCGTACGTGGTGTTCGTCATGACCGGGACGCTATGACGTGACATCGGTGAGAGATTCAAGCGGCCGTGAGGGGGATCACGTTGGACGCCGTGGGTGGTGACATGAAGATCGGCGAGCTGTCGGCGCGGACGGGGGTGAGTGTGCGCCTGCTGCGCTACTACGAGGAGCAGGGGCTGCTCGCCTCGGAGCGCACCCCGGGCGGACACCGCGTCTACGGCCCGGACGCGCCGCTCCTCGTGCGGCGTATTCGCCAGTTCCTCGACGCCGGCCTGTCCACGCGGATCATCGGCGAGATCCTCGGTTGCGTCTGCGGCAGCGACGAGGAGATCGAGCCGTGCCTGGGCCCGCTGCTCCTCACGCGACTGCGGGGCATGGACCAGGAGATGGACCGCCTGGCCCTCACCCGCGAATCGCTCGCGAGCCTCGTCGCCGCCACCGGCGCGCGCCCGGCCTGAGCCCCGACCGGGCCCGGGGTCCGTCCCGTCGTACGCGTGCGGGAGGGGGGCCCGCGCCCTGCCCGGCCGCCGTCAGGTCAGGTCGAGACCCGCACCGCCGTACACCGGCGCGCCGGCCGAGAGGGTGGCCAGGATCTCGATGTCGCCGATGCGGGAGGGGCCACCTGGTGCGGGTCGTCGGCCAGGACGACCAGGTCGGCGTGGTGGCCGGGGGCGATGCTGCCCAGCGTGTCCGCCCAGTGGCAGGCGCGGGCGGCGTCCACGGTGTACGCGCGCAGCGCCTCCCCTACCGAGAGTCCCTCCTCCGCGCCGATGACGCGGCCTTCGCGTGAGCGGCGCTCGACCCTGAACTGGATGGCCCGCAGCGGGGCGCCGACCGTGACGGGTCGGTCCGAGCTGCCGGCGAGCGGGATGCCGTGGTCGCGGAAGGCGCGGCCCCGGTAGAGCCAGCCGGCTCGCTCGGGGCCCACGAGCCGCGCGTAGTCGTCGCCGAAGCTCCACAGGACCGGTTGGACGACGGCGGTCGCGCCCACGCGCGCGAAGCGGGGGAGTTGGTCGGGGCGGACGAGGCCGGCGTGCTCGATGCGGTGCCGCGCGCGGGGGCGCGGCCTGACCCGCTGCGCCTCGGCCAGCGCGGCCAGGGCCACCGTCCACTCCCCGGTCGCCGACGGCGTGGATGGCGAGCTGCCAGTCGGCCAGGTGTCCGACCGAGCGGGCGCTGGTCGTAGTCGGCGACGTCCCCCCAGGCGTCCGGTGGCGTGCGCTGGGCGGCCCGGCGGACGACGGCGAGGACGTCGTGCGCGGTGGTCTGGGCCGCGACGCTGGTGGCGCGGGCGGCCAGGCCGGTCCAGGCCAGGTGGACGTGGGCGTCGACGAAGCCGGGCAGCACGGTGGCGCCGGCCAGGTCCACCTCGCGCGCGGCCGGCGGCCTGGCGACCGCCTCGTCCACGCCGACGATCCGGCCCCGCCAGATGCCCGGGGTGCGGGCCCTGGGGTGGGCCGCGTCCATGGTGTGGACGGTGGCGTGGGTGAGTCGTGGATCGAGCATGTCGCTCGCCTTGGCTGACGGGGCGCTTGCCCGGGGTGGCGGGCACGGCGGCGTGCCCGCGCGGGCTGTGCCCGGTGCGGCGCGGGCCGAAACCGGGGGGTGGGTCACCCCGGCGCGGCCCGTGCCCCTCCCGGTGCGGGGGTGGGCGCGGGCCGCGTACCGGCGCGTGGGTCTGACCGGTGGTCCGGCCGCCGGGCGACGGTGGCCTCTCGTGCCCGACGCCACCCTCACCCGACGTCCGCCCCCCGACCTGACCTGGCACCCCCGCCCTGGCATCGCGCCTGTGGTGCCGGGGGTGCCGTTCGGGTCACACCCGTGGCTTGGACGGCTCCGGCTTGTGCTGGCGGCTGAGCACCGAGTCGAGTATCTCGCCCACCCTGACGGCCGTGTGGGACAGCAGGGTCGAGGTGATGCCGTGGGTGTGTTCGGTGGAGCCCTGGAGGTAGATCCCCGCCCGCACGTGATCGGCGACGGCGACCCTGTGGTCGCGGTCGACGCGCAGCGCGCCCTCCTCGTCACGGTGACAGAGCGCACCCGCCTCGCCGAGCAACGTCCCCGGGTCGGGCGGCAGATAGCCCGTGGCGTACACCAACAAGTCGGCTTCCAGGACCTGTTGCTCGCCGGTGGGCAGGAACTCCACGGTCACGCGCAGCCCGTCGGTGTCCGACTCCACGGCGCGCAGCCGGGAGACGTTGAGCATCCGCAGCCGTTCCTTGCCCTGGACGCGCTCCTGGTACTGGGTGCGGTACAGGGACTCGATCAACTCGATGTCCACAGCGGAGTAGTTGGTGGAGCGGTGGTAGCCAAGGAGCGACTCCTTGACCTCGTTCGGCGCCTGGTAGTACGCGTCGACGGCCTCCGGGTCGAAGATTCGGTTGGCGAACGGGCTGTCGTCGGCCGGTGTGTAGCCGTACTTGGCGAACACCGCGCACACCTCGGCCTCGGGGAAGGCGCGGTGCAGGTAGCCGACGGTCTCGGCGGCGGACTGGCCGGCGCCCAACACGACCACTCGGCGTAGCGGGGCGCCCGCCAACTCGGCCACCCGGGGCACCAGATCGCGGTTGTGCAGCACCCGCTCGGAGGACGGGGCGCCTTCGGGCAGCCGGTGTCGCATGCCGGTGGCCACGCAGATGTCCCTGGTCCGTCGCACGTGCAGGCTTCCGCCCGCGCGGCTGGTCACGTCGAAGTAGCGGACCTCGCCGTCGATGGTGACCGGTGTCACCGCGACGACCTCGGCCGCGTAGTCGACCAGGTGCGCCAGGCGGCCCGCCGCCCACTCGAAGTAGTCGTGGAACTCGATGCGGAGCGGGAAGAGGGTCTTCTGGTTGAGGAAGTCGACCAGCCGTCCCTGTTCCTTCAGGTAGTACAGAAAGCTGTAGTCGCTGGTGGGGTCCCGCATGGTGACCAGGTCCTTGGGAAAGGACACCTGCATGGTCGCGTCGTCGATGAGCATCCCCCGGTGCCAGCCGAACGTGGCCTGTTTCTCCAGGAATCGGGCGCGGATACGGTCCTGGGTCCTGGCGTGAGTGTTGTGCTCCTCGATCGCTATGGCAAGCGCCAGGTTGGACGGCCCAAAGCCGATTCCTAGCAGGTCATAGATGGTTTCCGTGTCGCGGCTGACATGGTTCAACGCAGCATCGCCTCCCTAGCCGGGGCAATCCTAGGTAAGGTTAGCCTTGCCTTGCAACGACGGTGTGGCTCGTTCTGGTCACACCACCCCGGTTGACGTATGACGGAGCGTCATCCCACTCCAAGGGAGCTGCTGTATGCGGATCGCCATGTTCGGCTACCAGACGTGGGGGCATCGCACCCTGCGAGCGCTGCTGGACTCGGGCCACGAGGTGTGCCTGGTGGTGACACACCCCAAGAGCGACCACGTGTACGAGAAGGTCTGGGACGACTCGGTGGCCGACCTGGCGGCCGAACACGGGGTGCCCGTGGTGCTGGCCAACCGACCCGACGCCGAACTGGCCCGCACCCTCGGCGAGATAGCCCCCGACCTGATCGTCGCCAACAACTGGCGCACCTGGATTCCGCCGGAGATCTTCGATCTGCCCCGGTACGGCACCCTCAACGTGCACGATTCGCTGCTGCCTGGCTATGCCGGCTTCTCGCCGATCATCTGGGCGCTGATCAACGGCGAACCCGAAGTCGGCGTCACCGCGCACCGGATGGACGCCACGTTGGACGCCGGTGACATCCTGCTCCAGCGCTCGGTCCCGGTGGGGCCCACCGACACCGCCACCGACCTCTTCCACGCCACGGTCGACCTGATCGCCCCGATCGTCACCGAGGCGCTGGAGCTGATCGACTCGGGCAAGGCGGAGTGGACGCCGCAGGACCCCACCCAGGCCAGCTTCTTCCACAAGCGCGCCCTGGAGGACAGCCGGATCGACTGGACCTGGCCGGTGGAGGACCTGGAGCGCCTGGTGCGCGCGCAGTCCGACCCGTACCCCAACGCCTTCACCTACCACCGGGGACAGCGGCTGCGGATCGTGGCCGCCGAGCTCTCGAAAGGCAGCTACGGGGGTACGCCCGGCCGCGTCTTCATCAAGGAGGGCGACGGCGTGGTGATCGTCGCCGGCCCCGAGGCCCGGCGCGGTCGCGGTCGCGGTCTGCTGCTGACGCGCGTACGCACCGAGGACGGCACGGAGTGGGCGGCCACCGACTACTTCCGCACCATGGGCGGCTACCTGCGCGACCAGCCGGAAACGGCAGGGTGAGTCACCACCGTGGCACAGCCAACCGCCGGGCCGACCGGCCCGGTCTCCGCCCCGGGCGCCGTGGCCTCCTCGCCACCGACGCCCGGGCGCCCCACCCCGGGCCCTGACCGGGCCCGCGCCGGCGGGGGCCGGGGGGCCGCGTCCGAGGGCGGCGCCGGTCGCGCCGCCCTGCGGGGCGGTGGCCTGCTGGCCCTGGCCGGACTGCTCCTGCTGCTGACGGTGCTCAGCACCTGGATCGGCGCCAAGGACACCTCGCTGGCCGAGGTGTGGCGGGCGCTGTGGTCCGACGACGGCTCGTACACCACCGAGGTCATCCGTCAGCTGCGGCTGCCGCGCACCATGGTGGGGCTGATGGTCGGCGCCGGACTGGGGGCGGCCGGGGCGATCATGCAGTCACTGACCCGCAACCCGCTGGCCGACCCGGGGCTGCTCGGGGTCAACGCCGGCGCGTCGGCCGCCGTGGTGTTCGGGCTGGGCGTGGTGGGCGTCAGCGGCTACGCGACGCTGATCTGGTTCTCCTTCGCCGGCGCGGCCCTGACCACGGTCGTCGTCTACGTCCTGGGCGCTTCCGGGCGCGGCGGCGCCTCGCCCGTGCGGCTGGCGCTGGCCGGGGCCGCGATCAGCGCCAGCCTGAGCGGACTGATCGCCGGACTGACCGTCTTCGACGCGGCCACCTACGACTACCTGCGGTTCTGGATGGTCGGCTCGCTGGCCGGCCGGTCCCCGGACCTGGCCTCGCAGATGGTGCCGTTCGTGACGGTGGGGCTGGCGATCGCACTGCTGCTGGCCCGCCCGCTGAACGCCCTGGCGCTGGGGGACGACCTGGGGCGGGCGCTCGGCGCCAGGATCGCGCGGACCCGACTGCTGGGGGTGGTGGCGGTGACCCTGCTCGCCGGTACGGCCACCGCCGCCGCCGGGCCGATCGGCTTCGTGGGCCTGGTCATTCCGCTGGTGGCCCGCTGGCTGACCGGGCCCGACCTGCGCTGGGTGCTGCCGTACTCGATGCTGCTCGCGGCCTGTCTGCTGCTGGGTGCCGACATCGTGGGGCGCGTCGTGCTGCCGGAGGGTGAGTTGGAGGTGGGCGCGGTGACCGCCGTGATCGGGGCGCCGGTGTTCATCGCCATGGTGCGGCGCCGCAGGGAGGTGTCGCTGTGACGGCGACCAGGGCCGAGCCCGCCGAGCGGGCACGAGCCGCCCGTGGGGCGGGCACGCGACCGGTGAGCCTGTGGTCGGGACGCCTCTCCTTCCGTACGCATCCGCGCACCGCCTGGGTGTGCGGGGCGGGCCTGCTGCTCAGCGCGGCGCTGCTGACCGTGAGCCTGTGCGTGGGCGCGTACCCGGTGGCCGTGCCCGACGTGGCGCGCGCCCTGTTCGTGGGCACCGGCGAGCGGCTGGCGGTGCACTTCGTCAACCAGGAGCGGTTGCCGCAGGCGCTGCTGGCGATCCTGGTGGGCGGGGCCCTGGGGATGAGCGGGGCCGTCTTCCAGAGCCTGTCGCGCAACCCGCTGGCCAGCCCGGACGTCATCGGCTTCAACAGCGGCGCGGCCACCGGCGCGATCGCGGTCATCGTGGCCTTCGGCGGCAGCGCCGGGCAGGTGGCCGCGGGCGCCATCGGTGGCGGACTGCTGACCGCGCTGGTGGTGTACGTGCTGGCCAGCAAGGGCGGGGTGCACGGGGTGCGGTTGGTGCTCATCGGGCTCGGGGTGACCGCGATGCTCGGCTCGGTCAACTCCTACCTCCTCACCCGCTCCACCCTCAACAACGCGCAGAACGCGCACATCTGGCTGATCGGCACGCTCAACGGCCGGACCTGGGCATCGGTGCAGACCATGGCCGTCGCGCTGGTGGTGTTGCTGCCGGCGACGGTGCTCCTGGGGCGGCAGCTGCGGATGCTGGAGCTGGGGGACGAGCTGGCCAGCGGCCTGGGGATGCGGGTGGACCGGACGCGGCTGGCGCTGACGGTGCTCGGCATCGGGCTGTGCGCGGTCGCGGTGGCCAGCGCGGGGCCGGTGCCCTTCGTGGCGCTGGCCGCCCCGCAGATCGCCGCCCGGCTGACCCGCTCGCCCGGGGTGAGCCTGGCCGCCGCCGGCGTGACCGGGGCCGCGCTGTTGTCGGCCGCGCACCTGGCCTCCAACCAGTTCTTCGCCGTACTGGCCTGGGTGGGGGACCGGGTGTCCTGGCTCGCGGTGGTCGACGAGAGTCAGCGCGACACGCAGTTGCCGGTGGGGGTGACGACGGCGGTCCTGGGCGGACTCTATCTGGCCTGGGTGCTGTTCAACCGACGTGGCGAGGGCCGGCGTTAGCGCGTGCCGACGCGCGGCGATGTGAACCAGCACTCCTTTTCGGCCCTTGAAGCAAACGAAAAAGCAAGGTTAGGCTTACCTAAATAGCAGGTCCGGGCGTTGCGGGCCTGACGACGTGGAGGTTTCCGTGACCAATCCGTTCGAGGACGAGGACGGCGTGTACCTGGTGCTCGCGAACGACGAGGGCCAGCACTCCCTGTGGCCCAACTTCGTGGACGTACCCGAGGGTTGGACCGTCGTCCACCCCGAGGACACCCGCCAGGCGTGCCTGGACTACATCGAGGAGAACTGGACCGACCTGCGCCCCAAGAGCCTCATCGCGAGCATGGCTGACGACCCGTCATGAGCTTTACGCCAAAGCCCCGTAACGGCCTGGGCAGACGGCACTTCCTGGCCGGCGCGGGCGCGGTCGGCGGCCTGGCGCTCGGGGTCGGCGCGGCACTGCCGGGAGCCGGCCAGGCGCGAGCCGCCGGCCCCCGGCCCGACCTGATGACCGCCGCGCTCGGCACCCCCGTGCGGGACCTGCCCGACCTGCCGACCACCCCCCGGGTGGGCGAGCGCGCCGCGCGGGCGGCGGCGGCCGTACGCACCCTGAAACCCTTCCGGGACCCGCTGCCGATCCCGCGCACCCTGCGCCCGCGCGACACGCTCACCGTGTCGCTGGAGCGCGCCCGGGTGCGACTCCACCGCGACCTGCCCGCCACCCACCTGTGGACCTACGGCGGGCGACACCTGGGGCCGACCATCGAGGTGCGGCGCGGCAGGCGGCTGCGGGTCGCCTGGGAGAACCATCTCGAAGGCGCCTTCCCCGTCACCGCGGTGCGGGTGCCCTTCGCGTACGACCCCGAGCAGCCGCTCATGTGGGACCGGCCGGGCCGCGAGGGCGGCGCGCCCCGGAAGGAGGTCGCCGCGCTGCCGCCGTGGGCCGTGGTCCACCTGCACGGGGCCGTCACCGGCGGCGGCAACGACGGTTGGGCCGAGAACGCCGTCTCGCCCGGCCACGCCCAGCTCGCCGAGTACCCGAACGACCAGCCGGCCGGTCACTTCTGGTACCACGACCACGCCATGCACATCACCCACCTGAACGTGATGACCGGGCTGGGCGCCGGCACCTACCTCGTCCGCGACGCGGAGGAGGACGCGCTGCGCCTGCCCGCGGGCGAGCGGGAGATACCGCTGGTCTTCTACGACCGCAACCTCGACGCCCGCGACAGCGGCGAGCTGACCGGCGACCTCCTGTACAAGGGCATCGTCGTCGCCGACGACCCCTACGAGCTGGTCCGGCCCTTCACCGGCCCGTTCAACCTGGTCAACGGGGTGATCTGGCCCTACCTGGACGTCGAGGCCCGCTGGTACCGCTTCCGGGCGCTGAACGCCGCCAACAACCGGCCCTACCGACTCCAGATCCTCGGCGAGGACGACAAGCCGCTGCCCGCCGCCGCCTTCCTCCAGATCGGCGGCGACGCCGGGCTGCTGCCCAGGCCCGCGCCCCTCGCCGACGGCATCACGCTCACCCCGGCCGAACGCGCCGACCTGCTGGTGGACTTCCGCGCGCTGCGCGGGCGCCGGCTGCGCCTGGTCAACGCGCTGCCCGAGCCCGGTGCGCGGCCCGACCTCATGGAGTTCCGCGTCGCCTCGCGCGCCAGCCACGGCGGCCCCACCGCCCCCGCGCCCGGCAGCACGCTCTCGCCCTCCTACCGGCGCCGCAACGAGGCGGACGTGGCCGACGCCACCCAGCGCATGGTCGTGGTCACGCCCGTCTACCCCAAGGACCCGGAGCTGTGGGAGATGGAGCGCGTCAAGGCGCCCGAGGGGCCCTTCCCCATCGACGGGGTGATCCAGTTCGAACACCCCGACGGCACCGTGCACACCTACCGGCGCGTCTCCTCCACCTTCGAGGACCCGGTGCGCTTCACGGTGCCCGCCGGCGCCACCGAACGGTGGAGCTTCCTGAGCCTGGAGAAGTCCGAGGGCAGCTACCCGCACCCCATGCACCTGCACGCCGTCGCCTTCCAGGCCCTGGGCCGCGACCGGTACGACACCAGCACCTTCGAGTACTTCGAACTGCCCGGCGGCGGCTACGGCGGCGGCACCACGTCCCCGCTCAAGCGCAAGGGCGCCGGCACACTGACCCCCGGCGAGCGCGGCCCCAAGGACGTGATCAGCCTGGGCCCCGGTGAGATGGTCAACGTGGCCGCCGAGTTCACCGGCCCCGCGGGCCGCTTCATGCACCACTGCCACATCTACGAACACGAGGACATGATGATGATGCGCCCCTTCGTCATCATGCCGCCCGAGGTGCTCGCCGCCGCGCCGCCCGGCCACGGCGCCGGCCCGGGACACGGCCACTAGACCGCGCCCCGCCCCGGTCCGCCGGGGGCGGCCCCACCGTCACACCCCGCGCCGTCCGCCGGCGGGCGGGCGCCGCCTCGCGCGCCCCCCCCCCCCCGCGCCCGGATCGCCCCGGCCCCGGCCCGGCCGTAGGACGGTGCCGCGGGGGGGTTTCGCCTTGGTAAAACGCGCGGCCCCCCCCCGCCCCGCGGGGGGCGCCCCCACCCCCACCCCCGGGGCCGCCCGCGGGCGGGGGGGCCCCCCCCCGCCCCCCCGCCCGCCGCCGCGCCCTCTTCGCCCCGTCCCGTCACGGCCGTACGAGCTGTCCCGCTGGGAGATTCCGCATGAGTCAACGCCGCGCCACCCGCCTGCCGCTCACCGCGGCCCAGCTCGGACTGTGGTCCGCCCAGCGACTCGACCCGGCCAGCCCCGCCTATCTCACCGCCGAGTACGTCGAGATCCAGGGGCCCCTGGACGAGCGGGCGTTCCTGGCCGCGCTGACCCACACCCTCGCCGAGGCCGACGGCCTCGCCGTGCGGTTCGTCACCGACGGCCCGAGGCCCGTCGACGGCCACGACGGAAGCGGTCAACAGGACGGCCGGCAGGGTGATATGACAAACAGTCGGATCAGCGAGACGGTCTGGCAGGAGCTGGGGGGCGCGCCGCCCGCGCCACCGCACCGGATCGACCTGCGCCAGGAGGCGGACCCGGACGCGGCGGCCACGGCGTGGATGGACGGCGACCGCGCCGTCCCCGTACGCCTGGAGGGCGGCGACCTGGTCCGGCACGCGCTGCTGAGAGTGGGCGAGCGGCGCTGGCTGTGGTACCACCGCTGCCACCACATCCTCCTCGACGGCTACGGCTTCTTCCAGCTCGCCCAGCGCGTCGCCGCCGTCTACCAGGCCCTCGCGGCCGGCACCACCCCGCCGCCGACCCCGTTCGGGTCGATCCGGGACGCCGTCGCCGCCGACCAGGCGTACGAGGGCTCCGCCGAGCAACGGGCCGACGCCGCGTTCTGGCACGACCTGCTCGCCGACCGGCCCCGCCCCCGCACCCTCACCGAGCGCGCCGCCGACCCCGGACACACCTTCCTGCGCCACCGCACCCACCTCGACGCCGAACAGGCCGCCGCGCTGGAGCGGTTCGCCACGGCGTGCCGCGCCTCCTGGCCGGAGGCCGTGTTCGCGGCCAGCGCCCTCTACCTGGCCCGGCTGACCGGCACCCACGATGTCGTGCTCGGCCTGCCGGTGATGAACCGCACCGGCACCGCGCTGGCCCGGGTGCCGGCCACCGCCGTCAACGTCGTACCGCTGCGCGTCGCCGTCACCGAGAGCGCCCCGCTGGCCGCCCAGGTGCGCCGGGTGACCGAGCTGCTGCGCGCCCAGCGCCGCCACCAGCGCTACCGGGGCGAACAACTCCGCCGCGACATGGGCCTGTTCGGCGCCGGCCGGCGCCTGGTCGGCCCGCAGATCAACGTCAAGCCCTTCCCGCCCGAGCTGCGCTTCGGCGAGGCCACCGGCACCACGCACTACCTGGCGGCCGGCGCCGTCGAGGACCTGACCCTGACCGTCAGCGGCATGCCGGGGCCCGGCGGCCTCGCGCTCACCCTGGACGCCAACCCCGCGCTCTACTCCGCCGACGAACTGGCCGCGCACGCCCAGCGGTTGACCGCACTGCTGGCCCGCCTGGGCCGGGCCGACGCCACCGCGCCCACCGGCTCGCTCACCATGCTGGAGCGGGCCGAACGCGACCGTGTGCTCACCGCGTTCAACGCGCCGGGCGCCGGCGGCCAACCCGGCGCCGACCTCGACGCCGCCCTGCGCGCCCACGCCCTGCGGCGACCGGAGGCGGTGGCCGTGCGCGGCGGTGACCAGGAGCTGACGTACGCCGCGCTCGACCGCCGCGTCAGCGACCTGAGCCGTGTCCTGGCCGCCCACGGAGCCGCCCCCGGGCGCCTGGTGGCCGTGGCCCTGCCGCGCACCCCCACGCTGCTGGTGGCGCTGCTGGCCGTGCTGCGCAGCGGCGCCGGCTACGTGCCCGTCGACCCGGACTACCCGGCCGACCGCATCGGGCACATGCTCCGGGACGCGGCGCCGGTGGCCGTGCTCAGTGATCCCGGCGGCGTGGGCGCCGACTGCGCCGCCGCCGTGGCCGCCGGCCCGTGGGCGGTCCTGACCCCCGACACGCCGGCCGTGCCCGGCGGCGGCACCGGGCCCGGCACGCCGGCGCGCGGCGAGCACCCCGCCTACGTCATCTACACCTCCGGCTCCACCGGCCGGCCCAAGGGCGTGGCCGTGCCCCGACGCGCGCTGGCCAACCTCCTGGCGACCATGGCCGAGGAACTGCCCGTGACCGCCGAGGACCGGCTGTTGGCGGTGACCACCGTCTCCTTCGACATCGCCGCGCTGGAACTGTTCACGCCCCTGCTGGCCGGCGGGACCGTGGTGCTGGCCGAGGCCGCGCGGGTGCGCGACCCGTTCCTGCTGCGCGACCTGGTCGAGGCGGCCCGGCCGACCCTCATGCAGGCCACCCCCTCGCTGTGGCGGGCCCTGAGCGACGCCGCGCCCGAGGCGCTGACCGGCCTGCGCGTGCTGACCGGTGGCGAGCCGCTGGCGCCCGACCTCGCCGCGCGGCTGGCTGGCCTGGGCTCCGAGGTCGTCAACGTGTACGGGCCGACCGAGACCACCGTCTGGTCCACCGCGGGCGTGGTCAGCCACACCCCGTGCGTCGAGTCCGCGGCGCTGACCGCGCCCCACGTCGGTGGGCCGCTGTGGAACACCCGCCTGTACGTGCTCGACGCCGCGCTCTCCCCGCTGCCCCCGGGGGTGGCGGGGGAGCTGTACATCGCCGGCGCCGGCGTCGCGCTCGGCTACCTCGGCCGGCCGGGGCACAGCGCCGAACGGTTCGTGGCCGACCCGTACGGCGGGCCCGGCGAGCGCATGTACCGCACCGGTGACCTGGCCCGCTGGCACCCGGACGGCACCCTGGACATCCGTGGCCGGGTCGACCAGCAGCTCAAGATCCGTGGCCACCGCGTGGAGCCGGGCGAGATCGAGACGGCGCTGCTCGCCCACCCGCTGGTGCGCGAGGCCGCCGTGGTGGCCAGGCCGCTGGGCGGGGAGTCGGAACAGGGCGCGGCGCTCGCGCTCGTGGCGTACTGCGTCCTCGCGACCCGACCCCGACCGGGCACCCCGGCACCGACGGACACCGAATCCGAGCCCCCCACCGGCCCCCCCGACGCCGCGCGGGCCGAGGCCGAGGCGGCGGTGCGGGCCCACCTGGCCGGGGCGCTGCCCGCGTACGCCGTGCCCGAACTGCTGGTGACGCTGGACGGCCTGCCACGCACACCCAACGGCAAGCTGGACCGCAACGCGCTGCCCACTCCCGGGCGGCGGGCCGCGCGCGGTGGGCGGGCGCCCGCCAGCGAGGCCGAACGGCTGCTGTGCGCGCTGTTCGCGCGGGTGCTCGGGCTGCCCGAGGTCGGCGTGGACGACGACTTCTTCGCCCTGGGCGGCCACTCGCTCAGCGCCGCCCGCGTGGTGGCCGCGCTGCGCGCCGAGGCCGGCACCGAGCTGCCCGTCCGCACCCTGTTCGACCACCCCAGCGCGGCGGCCCTGGCGGGGGAGGTGGAGCGCGCGCGGGGCACCCGCGCCCCGCTCACCGTCCAACCACGCCCGGCCCGCCTACCGCTCTCGCCCGGCCAGCGCCGCCTGTGGTTCCTCTACCAGGCACACGGCGCGACGCCCACCTACAACGTGCCGCTGGCGCTGCGCGTGGACGGGCCGCTGGACCTCTCGGCGCTGCGCGCGGCCCTGCGCGACGTCGTCGAGCGGCACGAGGTGCTGCGCACCGTCTTCCCCGCCCCCCAGGAGGCCGACGCCGAGCCCCACCAGCGGGTCCTGTCCGTCCCCGAGGCCGACACCCCGCTGGAGGTCACCACCCTCGCACCGGGCGAGGAGGAGCGGGCCGTCGCGGAGGCGGCGCGCGAACCGATCGCCATCGAGCACCAGACACCCCTGCGCGCCCACCTGTTCTCGCACGGGCCCCAGCGGCACACCCTGCTGCTGGTCCTGCACCACATCGCCGGCGACGAGTGGTCCCTGCCACCGCTGCTGCGCGACCTGGCCACCGCCTACCGCGCCCGCCTGGCCGGCACGGCGCCCGACCGCGCGCCACTGCCGGTCAGCTACGCCGACTACACGCTGTGGCAGCGCGCGGGAGCCGCCGACCGGGAGGCCGAGTCCCTGGCGTACTGGCGCGCCCGGCTGGCCGGCGCCCCGGAGCGGCTCGCGCTGCCGTGGGCGCGCCCGGCGCCCCCACACCCCACCGGTCACGGCGAGGTGCTGCCCTTCACCCTGGACCCACGGGTCTACGCCCAGATCAGGGAACTGGCACTGCGCACCCGCACCAGCACCTTCATGGTGGTGCACGCCGCGCTGGCCGCCACCCTCTCCCGGCTCGGCGCGGGCCAGGACATCCCGGTGGGTGTGCCGGTGGCCGGCCGCACCGACGCCGCACTCGACGACCTGGTCGGCTTCTTCATCAACACCCTGGTGCTCCGCCTGGACCTGAGCGGCACACCCACCTTCCACGACCTGCTCGCCCAGACCCGCGAGGTGGACCTGGCGGCCATGGCCCACCAGGAACTGCCCTTCGAGCGGGTGGTCGAGGAGCTGAACCCGGCGCGCGGCCGGGATCTGAGCCCGCTGTTCCAGGTGCTGCTCGCGGTGCGGGAGGAGTTCGCCACAGGCGGGCCCTTCCCCGGCCAGCGGGGGCGCCCGCGTCTGGTGGAGACCGGCACGGCCAAGTTCGACCTCCAGGTCACCGTCACCGAGGACCCGGCGGCGGGCACCGCCAGCGGTCAGGTCGAGTACGCCAGCGACCTGTTCGCGGCGGACGACGTCCAACGCCTCGTGGCCGCGCTGCTGCGACTGCTGGACACCGTCACCGCCGACCCGCGCGCCGTACTGGCCACCGTGGACCTCACCGGCCCGGCCGAGTGTCGCCGACTGCTGGCCGCCCCCGGCGGCGCCCGTCACCGGGTCCCGCCCGAGGGCATCGCCGACCTGGTGGCCGCGCAGAGCGCGCGGACCCCCGACCACACCGCCCTGCGCGTGGGCCGGGACCGGCTGACCTACCGGGAACTGGACGCGCGGGCCGCCCGGTTGGCCGCGCTGCTGGCCGACCGGGGCGCCGGGCCCGGCACGCTGGTGGGCGTGCTGCTGCCGCGCGGCGCCGACCTGCTGGTGACGCTGCTCGCGGTGGCCCGCACCGGCGCCGCCTATCTGCCGCTGGACCCGGACTTCCCGGCCGAGCGCATCGCGTACATGCTCGCCGACGCGAACCCGGCCCTGCTGGTCACCGACCGCGCCACAGCGCCCGGTGCCGCCTCGGCCACCGGCCCCGCCGGGGCGCGACCGCTGGTCCTGGACGACGCCGCGACCCTCACCGCGCTGGCCTCGGCGCGCCCGCTGGAGCACCCTCGGGCCGCGCACCCGGGGCAGCCCGCCTACGTCATCTACACCTCCGGCTCCACCGGCCGGCCCAAGGGCGTGGTCGTCCCGCGCGCCGCCGTCGCCAACTTCATGGCCTGTCTGCGCGCCGAACTGCCGCACGGCCGGGACGAACGGCTGCTGGCGGTCACCACCGTCGGCTTCGACATCTCCGTACTCGAACTCTTCCTGCCGCTGACCCGAGGCGGCACCGTCGTGCTCGCCAGCCGCGCCGAGGTGCGCGACCCGGCGCTGCTGGGCGCGCTGCTGCGCACCAGCGGCGCCACCGTCGCCCAGGCCACGCCCTCGCTGTGGCGCGCCCTGCTGGACGCCGACCCCGCCGCGCTGGCGGGTCTGCACGTGCTCAGTGGCGGCGAGGCGCTGCCGCCCGACCTGGCGGCGGAACTGGTCACACACGGCGGGCGGGTGGTGAACCTGTACGGGCCCACCGAGACCACCATCTGGTCCACCAGCGCCGTCATCGGCCCCGACGAGGCCGCCGCGCCGCCCGTCGGCCGCCCGCTGTGGAACACCCGCGCCTACGTCCTGGACCGCGCGCTGACCCCGGTGCCCGCCGGGCTCACCGGCGAGCTCTACCTCGCCGGCGCCGGCGTGGCCCACGGCTACCTGGGGCGGGCCGCGCTGAGCGCCGAGCGCTTCGTGGCCGACCCGTACGGCGGGCCCGGCGAGCGTATGTACCGCACCGGTGACCTGGCCCGACAGCGCCCCGACGGCACCCTGGACGTGGTCGGCCGGGCGGACCAGCAGGTCAAGGTCCGTGGCCACCGGGTGGAGCCGGGCGAGGTGGAGGCGGCACTGCGCGCGCACGCGTGGGTGCGCGACGCGGCCGTGGTCGCCACCGCCGCCCCCGCCGGCGGCGGCGCGCGCCTGGTGGGCTACGTCGTGGGACCCGCCGACGCGGGGGCCCTGGAGCAGGTGCGCGCGCGGTTGGCCGACACGCTGCCCGACTATCTGGTGCCCGCGCTGCTGGTGCCCCTGGACGCGCTGCCGCGCACCCCCAACGGCAAGCTGGACCGGGCCGCGCTGCCCGCGCCGCGCCTGGACGCGGTGGCCGGCCGCGCGCCCACCGGCCAGCGCGAGGAGCTGCTGGCCGAGCTGTTCGCCCGGGTCCTTGGAGTGGCCCGGGTCGGCGCCGACGACGACTTCTTCGCCCTGGGCGGCCACTCCCTGCTCGCCGCCCGGCTGGTGGCCGGGGCGCGCGCCGCGCTCGGCCTCGACCTGTCGGTGCGCGCGGTCTTCGAGAGCCCCACCGTGCGCGGGCTGGCCGCCCTGGCGGGCGCCACGGGGCCGGCGACACCGCCGCTCGGCGCCGGCCCCCGCCCCGAGCGCCCGCCGCTGTCCCCGGCCCAGCGCCGGCTGTGGTTCCTGCACCGGCTGGCGGCCCCGGGCGCCGCCTACCACCTGCCCTTCCAGCTCACCCTGGTCGGCGAGGTGGACCCGGCGGCGCTGCGGGCCGCCGTCGGCGACCTGATGGGCCGGCACGAGGTGCTGCGTACCGTCGTCGCCGAGTCCCGCGAGGGCCAACCCCACCAGCACGTCGCCACCGCGTGGGAGCCGCCGTTCGAGGTGCGCGCGGTGGCCCCCGACGCCCTGGAGGCCACGCTCGACACACTGACCCGCCAACCCTTCGACCTGGCGCGCGAGTTCCCGCTGCGGGTCAGCGTGCTGCGCGACGGCGACCGGTGGACGGTGCTGCTCCTGCTGCACCACATCGCCGCCGACGAGTGGTCGGTGGAGCCGCTGCTGACCGACCTGGCCGCCGCCTACGCCGCCCGCCGCGCCGGGCACGCGCCCGACCTGGCACCGCTGCTGGTGCAGTACGCCGACTACGCCGTCTGGCAGGTCGACCTGCTGGACGGGCCGGCCTGGGAGGGGCAGCTGGAGTACTGGCGCACCGCGTTGGCCGGCGCCCCACGCGTCCTCGAACTGCCCACCGACCGGCCACGGCCGGCGACACCCAGCGGGCGCGGCGGCTTCGTGCCCTTCGAGGTGCCCGTGGCCACGGCCCGGGGGCTGCGCGCGCTGGCCCGCGAGCACGGCGTGACGCCCTTCATGGCCGCCCAGGCCGCCGTGGCCACGCTGCTGCACGCGCTCGGCGCCGGCACCGACATCCCGCTGGGCGTGCCCACGGCGGGCCGCGACGACCGCCGCACCGAGAACCTGGTCGGCTTCTTCGTCAACACCCTGGTGCTACGCACCGATCTGAGCGGCAACCCCACCTTCGCCGACCTGCTGGGCCGGGTGCGGCGCACCACGCTCGACGCGTTCGACCACGCCCAGGTGCCCTTCGAGCGCGTGGTCGAGGAGCTCAACCCGGAGCGGACCCCGGCGGCCAACCCGCTGTTCCAGGTGATGCTCACCTACCAGAACCGCACCGAGCCACCGTTCGCCGCCGAGGGCGTCGAGGTCGACTTCGGGCTGCGCCAGACGGACGCCGCCAAGTTCGACCTCGTCGTCGGCTTCACCGACCATGCCGCGACCGGCACGCTGGGCGGGGCGCTCAACTACGACGCCGACCTGTTCGACCGCTCCACCGCCCAGTTGCTCGCCACCCGCCTGGTCCACCTGTTGACAGCGGCCGTGGCCGCCCCCGAGACGCCCGTGACCCGGCTGGCGCTGCTGACCGCCGACGAGCGGCACACCCTGCTCACCGAGTGGAACCCCACCGGAGAGCACTCCGGCGAGCCCGACCTGATCACACGCCTGGACGCCGTGGTGGCCGCCACCCCCGACGCGCCCGCCGTCAGCCACGCCGGGCACACCCTGAGCTACGCCGCACTGGACGCCCGGGCCCGACGCCTGGCCGCGCGGCTCACCGACCGGGGCGTGGGCCCCGAGGACCGGGTGGCCCTGCTGCTGCCGCGCTCGCCGCTGACGGTCGTGGCCATCGTCGCCGTGCTCCGCGCCGGCGCCGCCTACGTGCCGATCGACCCGCGCTACCCGGCCGACCGCGTCGCCCACACGCTGGGCGACGCCGCCCCGGTGGCCGTGCTGACCACGCCCGAGCACGCCGACGCGCCACCCCTGCGCCCCTTCCCGGTGCTGGCCCTGGACGCGGACGGCGCCGGGGCCGCACCGTGGTCGCGGCCCGCCCCGGACGAGGCCACCCCGGGCGGGCCCGCGCCCGCCGCCCCGCCCCCGACCGTCCCACACCCGACCACCCCGCACCCCGAGCAGGCCGCGTACGTCATCTACACCTCCGGCTCCACCGGTCGTCCCAAGGGCGTGGTGGTCTCCCGGCGTAACATCACCCGCCTCTTCGACGCCACCCGCCAGCGCTTCGCGTTCACCCCCACCGACGTGTGGACGATGTTCCACTCCTACGCCTTCGACTTCTCCGTGTGGGAGCTGTGGGGCGCCCTGCTGCACGGCGGCCGGCTGGTGATCGTCCCGCACGACACGGCGCGCTCGGCGCCCGAGGTGCTGGCCCTGCTGCGGGAGGAGGGCGTGAGCATCCTCAGCCAGACCCCGTCCGCCTTCTACCAGCTCACCGACGCGTTGGAGGGCGCCGCGCCGCCGCCCTCGGTGCGCTGGGTGGTCTTCGGCGGCGAGGCGCTCGACCCGCGCCGCGTCGCCCCCTGGGCCGGTCGGCCCGGCGGGCCACGGCTGCTGAACATGTACGGCATCACCGAGACCACCGTCCACGTGACGGAGTACGAACTGGACGCCGACCGGGACACCGCCGGCGACGCCGAGGCGGCCAGCCCGATCGGCCGGGCCATCGAGGACCTGCGCCTGTACGTGCTGGACGACGGGTTGCGCCCGGTGCCGCCGGGCGTGCGCGGCGAGCTGTACGTGGCCGGCGGCGGCCTGGCCCGTGGCTACCTGGGTCGCCCGGACCTGACCGCGACCCGCTTCGTCGCCAACCCCTTCGGCCCGCCCGGCAGCCGCCTGTACCGCAGCGGTGACCTGGCCCGCTTCGCACGCGACGGCGTCCCGCACTACCTGGGCCGCGCCGACGACCAGGTCTCCGTACGCGGCTTCCGGGTGGAGACCGGCGAGATCGAGGCGGCGCTGCTCGCGGTGGCCGGCGTCCGTGCGGCGGCCGTGGTGCTGCGCACCGACCTGCCGACCGGCGCGGGCCTGGTCGCCTACCTCGTGAGCGAGCCCGCCACTTCCGGTGGTGCGTCCGGCCCCGGCACCGCCCGCCCCGCCGCCGACGCGACCGCGCTGCGCGCCGCGTGCGCCGCCGCGCTGCCCGAACACATGGTGCCCGCCGCCTTCGTCACCCTGGACCGGCTTCCGCTGACGACCAACGGCAAGCTCGACCGGGCCGCGCTGCCACTGCCCACCCGCATGCCCGCCCGCACCGGCCGGGCGCCCCGCACGGCCCACGAGAAGGTGCTCAGCGCGGTCTACGGCGAGGTGCTCGGCACCGGCCCGGTCGGCCTGGACGACAACTTCTTCGCCCTGGGCGGCCATTCGCTGCTGGTCACCCAGCTCGCCGGGCGCGTCCGCGCCGCACTGGGCGTCCACCTGCCCGTCCGGGCCCTGTTCGAGGCCGCCACGGTCGCCACCCTCGCCGAGCGCGTCGCCGCCGCCGACCGGGCCGACCGCGCCCCCTGGCCCGCGCTGACCCGCGCGCCCGAACTGCCCGCCGAACTCCCGCTGTCCCCGGCCCAACAACGGCTGTGGTTCCTGCACCGGCTGGCTGGCTCCGGCACCACGTACACCGTGCCCTTGGTGCTGCGCACCCACGACGCGCTCGACCTCACCGCGCTGCGCGCCGCGCTCGCCGCCCTGAGCGCCCGCCACGAGGTGCTGCGCACCGTCTTCCCCGAGCACGAGGGCCGGGCCACCCAGCGCGTGCTCGCCCCCGAGGCGGCCCCGCCCGCCCTACGGGTCGCCGACGTCGCGGCCGACGAGGTGGTGGCCCGGGTGCGCCGGCTGGCGGCGTACGAGTTCGACCTGGCCGCCGAACCCCCGCTGCGCACACACCTCTTGCGCACCCCGGACGGCGAGAGCGTCCTGCTGCTGCTCCTGCACCACATCGCCTGCGACGAGTGGTCGGTGGGGCCGCTGGTTGCCGACCTGGCCGCGCTCTACGCCAGCGCCCTGCCCGGCGCGCGGGTCCCGGCGCCACCCGCGCCCGCCGTGCGGTACGCCGACTACACGCTCTGGCAGGCCGCGGCCCTGGCCGAGCGGGAGGAGGCGCTGACCGGCTACTGGCGCACCGCGCTGGCCGGTGCCCCGGACGAGATCCCGCTGCCGCTGGACCGGCCCCGGCCCACCGAGGTGGACCAGCGCGGCGACTCGGTGGAGTTCACCATCGACGCGGCGGCCCACCGGGCGGCAGCCGACCTCGCCGCCGCGTCCGGCGCCACGCTGTTCATGGTGGTGCAGGCGGCGTTCGCCGCGCTGCTGAGCGCGCACGGCGGCGGCACCGACCTGCCGATCGGCACCGTCCTCAGCGGCCGGGGCGACCAGGCGCTGGGCGGGCTGGTCGGCCTGGTCTCCAACACCGTCGTGCTGCGCACCGACACCTCGGGCGACCCCACCTTCCGGGAGCTGGTCGAGCGGGTGCGCGCGGTGGACCTGGACGCCTTCGACCACGGCGAGCTACCCTTCGAACGGCTGGTGGACCACCTGAGCCCCGAGCGCTCGCTGGCCCGCCACCCGCTCTTCCACGTCGCCCTGGTGCACCAGAACGCGCCGCGCCGCACCGTCGCCCTGGGCGACGCGCGGGCCACCGTCGAGCTGACCGAGACCATGGGCGCCAAGTGGGACCTGACCCTGGCCGTCGTCGAGGAGCACGGCCGGCACGGGCTGCGCGCCGCGTTCAACTACCGCACCGCGCTGTTCGACCGGGCCACCGTGGCGGCGCTGGGCGAGCGGTTGCGGGCACTCCTGGACTGGGCCTGCCGCCACCCCGACGCGCCGCTGAGCGCCGCCAGCCTGCTCACGGCCGCCGACCGGCGGCGGGTGCTCACCCGGTGGAACCAGACCGACCACGCCCTGACGCCGGCGACCCTGCCCGGCCTGGTCCGCGCGCAGGCGGCCCGCACGCCGGGCGCCACCGCACTCCTCGACGGCCAACAGAGCTGGAGCTACGCCGAGTTCGACGCGGCCACCGACAGCCTGGCCGCCCGGCTGGCCGCCCGGCCCGGCGCGACGGGCGAGCCCGCCCCCGTGGGCCGGGGCGAGGTGGTGGCCGTCGCGCTGCCCCGGTCGGCCACCCTGGTCCTGGCCCTGCACGCGGTGCAGCGCGCCGGCGCCGCCTACCTGCCCGTCGACCCCGAACTGCCGCGCGAGCGGGCCCTCTCCCTGGTCGCCGACGCGGGCGCCACCGCCTGGCTCATCGCCCCCGAACTCGCCGAGCGGTGGTACCCGGACACTCCCGACGCGGACGGCTGGACGCAGGCCCCCACGGGCCCGGCCCACCCGCCGCTGCTGCGACTGGGCACCCCGCCCGAGCCCACGACGGCGCGGACCGCCACCCCGACCGCCCCGGCGCCACTGCCGTCCGACCCGGCGTACGTCATCTACACCTCGGGCTCCACCGGCCGGCCCAAGGGCGTCCTCGTCACCCACGAGGCGATCACCAACCGGCTGCGCTGGATGCAGCACAGCTACCCGCTCGACGCCGCCGACCGGGTCCTGCACAAGACCCCGGCCAGCTTCGACGTGTCGGTGTGGGAGCTGTTCTGGCCGCTGCTGGCCGGCGCCACGCTGGTGGTGGCCGGGCCCGAGGACCACCGTGACCCGGCCGCCCTGGCCGCCCTGGTGCGCGACCGGGCCATCACCACCGCGCACTTCGTGCCCTCGATGCTGGCCGCCTTCACGGCCGGCGCCGACCCGGGCGACTGCGCCAGCCTGCGCCGGGTGTTCGCCAGCGGCGAGGCACTGCCGCCGGCCGCCGTCGCCGCCTGGCACCACCTGGCCCCGCACGCCGAACTCCACAATCTGTACGGGCCCACCGAGGCCGCCGTGGACGTCACCGCCTGGCACACCCGGCCCGCCGACGCCCACGCCCACCGGGTACCCATCGGCCACCCGGTGTGGAACACCCGCACGCTGGTGCTGGACGCCGCGCTGCGCCCGGTTCCCCCGGGCGTGCCCGGCGAGCTCTACCTGGCCGGCACCCAACTCGCCCTCGGCTACCTGGGGCGGGCCGCGCTGACCGCCGAGCGCTTCACCGCCGACCCGTACGGCCCGCCCGGCTCGCGCCTGTACCGCACCGGCGACCTGGCCCGCTGGCGGCCCGACGGCGGTCTGGACCACCTCGGCCGCGCGGACGACCAGATCAAGCTGCGCGGGCTGCGCGTGGAACCCGGCGAGATCCAGGGGGCCATCGACGCGCACCCGGCCGTGGCGCACAGCGCCGTCATCGCCCACACCGACCCCGCGACCGGGGCGGCGCACCTGGTCGGCTACGTCGTACCGGCGCCGCCCGCGCCGGGCGCCGACCACGCGCCGGCCGCGCTGGACGCCACCGCGCTGGAGGACGTGCGCGCGCACCTGGGCGCGACGCTACCCGCCCATCTGGTGCCCACCGCGCTGGTCCCGCTGGACGCGCTGCCGGTCACCCGCAACGGCAAGCTGGACCGGGCCGCGCTGCCCGCGCCCCAACTGGCCGACCAGAGCGAGCGGGTGAGCGCCACCACGGCCGAGGAACACCTGCTGGCCGGGCTCTTCGCCGAACTGCTGC
Source organism: Streptomyces sp. NPDC057702 (assembly GCF_042799315.1). Lineage (NCBI taxonomy): Bacteria > Bacillati > Actinomycetota > Actinomycetes > Kitasatosporales > Streptomycetaceae > Streptomyces > Streptomyces sp. NPDC057702. The sequence goes on from NZ_JBHVJC010000028.1 coordinate 31,278, forward strand.
ACCTGCCCGAGGTCGGCACCACCGACAGCTTCTTCGCCCTGGGCGGCGACAGCATCCTCTCCATCCACCTGGTCGGCGCCGCCCGCCGGACCGGCCTGCGCTTCACCCCGCAGGACGTCTTCCGCCAGCGCACCGTACGCGGCCTGCTCTCGGTCGCCGAACGACTGCCGGCCCAGGCGCCACAGCTCGCCGCCGACCCCGCCACCGAGGCGGTCTCCGGCACGTCCTGGCCGGTGACCCCGCTCCAGGAGGGGCTGCTCTTCCTGTCCCGGTACGACGAGAACGCGCTCGACCTCTACCACGTCCAGGTCGTCCTGCGCCTCGACGGAGAGCTGGACACCGCGCGGCTGCGCGCCGCGCTGGCGGGCGTCATCGACCGGCACGCCCCGCTGCGGACCGCGTTCCACCCGGCGGACCCCGCCACCGACCCGGCCGCCGGCACCTGGGTGCAGCGGGCCGCCGCCACGGCACGGGCTGAGGTCACCGAGCGCGACCTGAGCCGCCACACCCGCCGCGAGCGCGCACGCCGCGCCCGCCGCGCCGCCGAGGACGACCGGCTGCGCCGCTTCGACCTGACGGATCCGCCGCTGCTGCGCTGCACCCTGCTCCGACTGGACGCGACCACCAGCGAACTCGTCCTGACCGGCCACCACCTGGTGCTCGACGGCTGGTCCATGCCGCTACTGGTCCGCGAGGTGCTCCAGGGCTACGCTCGCCAGCGGTCGGCCGACGGGCCCGCCCCGACGCCCGCCCCGCACTACCCGCACTACCTGCGCTGGCTGGCCGCCCAGGACCGGGCGGCGGCCGGTGACGCCTGGCGCGCCGCGCTGGCCGGCGTCACCGAACCGACCCTGGTGGCACCCGCCGCGCTCCAGGTCGCGGCCGGCCCGCCGGAGGAGCTGACCCGGGTCCTGGACGCCGAACTGACCGACGGCCTGGCACGGTTCGCGCGCGCCCACGAACTGACCCTGGGCACCGTCGTCCAGACCGCGTGGGCCCTGACCCTGGCCGCCCACACGGGCCGTGACGACCTCGTCTTCGGCACCGTCGTCTCCGGCCGCCCCGCCGAGGTCCCCGGCGTCACCGACATGATCGGCCTGTTCGTCAACACCGTCCCGGTCCGTGTCCGACTGCGCCCGAACGAACCGCTGGCGGCCCTGCTGGCCCGGGTCCAGGACGAGCTGACCGGCCTGCTCCCGCACCACCACCTGGGCCTTGCCGACATCCAGCGCGCCGCCGGCCTCAGCACCCTCTTCGACACGCTCACGGCCGTCGAGAACTACCCGGTGGACGACCTGGCGGAGCTCACCGAGGGCACCGGCCTCGGCGTCGCCGACATCCACGGCCAGGACGCCACGCACTACCCGCTCACCTTCGTCGCCATCCCCGGCGAGCGGCTGACGCTGCGCCTGAAGTACCAGAGCCAGGCGCTGGAAGAGACGGCCGTGGGCACCGTCGCCGACCGCGTCGAGCAGACCCTGCGGGCCGTCGTCACCGCGCCGCACACCCGGGTGGCCGCGCTCGACCCACTGCTGCCCGCCGAACGGGCCGCCCTCGCGGCGCACACCCACGGCCCCACCGCGCCGCCCGCCACGACCTGGGCCCGCCTGGTCGCCGAGCAGGTACGCGCCCGCCCGCACGCGATCGCCCTCACCGGACCCACCACCGTGGCCCAGCCCGGCACCGAAGCCGGCGACGGGGCCACCGTCGAGGTGACCTACCAGGAGCTGGACTCCCGGGCCCGACACCTGGCCGCCCGGCTCGCCGCACGAGGCGTGGGACGCGGGGACCTGGTCGCCCTGCTGCTGCCGCGCTCGCTCGACCTGACCGTCGCGCTCCTGGCCGTACAGCTGACGGGCGCCGCCCACCTGCCCATCGACCCCGACTACCCGGCCCGGCGCATCGCGTTCACGCTCACCGACGCCACGCCCGCCCTGGTGCTCACCACCCGCGAACTGGCCACCCGGGTGCCCGCCGGCCACGCCCCCACCCACCACGTCGAGGACCTGACGGCCTCGGACGTGCCGACCACGGCGGACCCCGAACCGGCCGGGGCGCCCTCGCCGCGCGACGCCGCGTACGTCATCTACACCTCCGGCTCCACCGGCGTGCCCAAGGGCGTGGTGATCGAACACCACGGACTGGCCGCGCTCGCCGCCGCCCAGGCCGACCGGCTCGCCATCGACCACGACAGTCGCGTCCTGGCCCTGGCCTCGCCCTCCTTCGACGCCTCCGTCATGGAGACGCTCATGGCCCTGGCCACCGGCGCGCGCCTGGTCCTCCCGCCCCCCGGGCCGCTGGCCGGCGCCCCGCTCGGCGAGGCCATCGCCACCCACCGGATCAGCCACGCCCTCATCCCGCCCACCGCGCTGACCGGCCTGGAGCCCACCGGCCTGGACTGCCTGCGCACCCTGGTCGTCGGTGGCGAGGCGTGCTCGGCCGAACTGGTGGCCCGCTGGTCGCCGGGGCGTCGCATGGTCAACGCGTACGGCCCCACCGAGGCCACCGCCTGCGTGACCATGAGCCACCCCCTTGGCGGCGCCAGCACGCCCCCGATCGGCACCCCGCTGCCCGGCACCGTCGCCCACGTCCTGGACCCGCTGCTGCGCCCGGTACCGCCCGGCGTGGTGGGGGAGCTGTACGTGGCCGGCGACAGCGTGGGACGCGGCTACCTGCGGCGCGCGGGGCTGACCGCGCAGCGCTTCGTGGCCGACCCGTTCGGCCCGCCCGGGGCCCGCGTGTACCGCACCGGGGACCTGGTCTCCCGGGGCCCCGACGGCCAGCTGCGCTACCACGGCCGGGGCGACGACCAGGTCAAGATCCGCGGCTTCCGGGTCGAACTCGGCGAGATCGTCACCGCCCTGACCCGCTCGCCCCGGGTCCGTACGGCCGCCGTCGTCGTGCGCGCCGACGGCGCCGGCCCCCAGCGGCTGGTGGGCTACCTGGTGCCGGCCGAGCGGCCCGGCGCGGACCACGCCGCCGAGCCCGTGTCCCCGGACCGGCCGCCCCTGGTGGACACCGACGCGCTGCGGGCCGAACTGGCCGCCAGCCTGCCCGAGCACATGGTGCCCGCCGCGCTGGTCGTCGTGGCGGGGCTGCCCGTCACCGCCAACGGCAAGCTCGACCAGGCCGCCCTGCCCGCCCCCGACTTCACCGCCGCCATCGGCCAGGCCAAGCCCGAGGGGCCCACCGAGGAGCTGTTGGCCGAACTCTTCGCCACGGTGCTGGCGTTGCCGACCGTCGGCGCCGACGACAGCTTCTTCACCCTGGGCGGGGACAGCATCCTGTCCATGCGGCTGGTGGCCCGCGCCCGCGCCGCCGGCCTGCGGCTGAGTCCGCGCGAGGTCTTCGAGGAGCCCACCGTGCGCCGCCTGGCCGCCCTCGCGGCCGACCGGGCCGAGCCCGTGGCCGACGTCCCCGCCGCCGGCCCCGCGGAACCCGCCGGGCCCGCCCCGCTGACCCCGATCATGCGATGGCTGGCCGAGCGCGCCGGGCCCACCGACCGCTTCAGCCAGTCCATGCTGCTCACCCTGCCCGTCGGCATCCAACGCGCCGACCTGGAGGCGGTGTTGGCGGCCCTCGCCGAGCGGCACGCGATGCTGCGCGCCCGCGTGGAGCTGACCGCCACCGACGCCACCATCGACGTACCGGCCGACCAGCCGGCGTCGCCCCCCGACCCGGCGGCGGGCGCCGGTACGGTGCCGGGGGCCGGCCCCGCGCCGGATGCCGAGGCGCCCGCGCTGCCGCTGCGTCACCTCGCCCGCGCGCGGGCGCTGACCGAGGCCGAGGTCCAGGCCGCCGTGGCGGAGGAGGCCGACGCGCTCGACCCGGCCGGCGGGCGGATGGCGCGGGCCGTGTGGTACGACCCGGGCCCCGCGCGGGCCGGCCGGCTGCTGCTGGTCATCCACCACCTGGCCGTGGACGGCGTCTCCTGGCGCGTCCTGGTCGACGATCTGCGCGCGGCCTGGCGGGACGTGGTCGCCGGCCGGCGGCCCACCCTGCCGCCGGTGCCCACCTCCTTCCCCGCCTGGGCCGCCGAGCTGCCCCGCGTCGCCGCCGGCCGCCGCGCCGAACTCCCGCTGTGGCGGGAGATCGCGGCCGCCCCGAGCGGACTTCCGGGGGGCCGGGCCGACGGCCCGGTCACCGACACCGTGGGCCGGGCCCGCCACCGCGTCGTGGTGCTGCCACCCGAGCACACCGGGCCGCTGCTGACCACCGCGACCGAGCGGTACCGCACCGGCGTCGGCGACCTGCTGCTGACCGCGCTGGCGATCGCCGTCGGCGCGTGGGGCGGCGCCGACCGGGCCCGCTTCCTGGTGCACGTCGAGGGCCACGGCCGCGAGGAGCACATCCGGCCGGGCGCCGACCTCTCCCGTACCGTCGGCTGGTTCACCAGCCTCTACCCGGTCCTCCTGGACGCCCCCGTCACCGGCCCCGTCGCCGAGGCGGTACGGCGGGTACGCGAGAGCGTGGCCGCCCTCCCCGACAGCGGCGTCGGCTACGGGCTGCTGCGCCATCTGGACCCCGAGGGCCGGGCCGCGCTGCGCGCGGCTCCCACACCACGGATCGCCTTCAACTACCTGGGCCGCTTCGCCGCCGCCACGGACGACCGGCCCTGGTCGAGCGCGCCCGAGGCCGGCGTGCTCGGCGGCGCCATCGACGACGCGCTGACGATGGCCCACCCGCTGGAGCTCAACGCCCTCACCCGGGAGACCGCGCACGGACCCGCCCTGCACACCCGCCTCACCTGGGCCCCCGGCACGCTGACCGACACCGAGGTGAGCGAGCTCGGCGCGCTCTGGCTGGCGGCCCTCACCCGGCTGGCCCACGACGACCACCCCGGCCCCGCCGACAGCCCACCCGACCGGCCCGGCCGCGCCGCGCCTCCCGGCGCCCCGGACGAGCACCAACCGGCCGACCCCGCCGCCCCGCCCGCCGAGCCCTCGCGGCCGGCACCCGACGCCGAGCGAGCGCCCGCCGGGCCCTCGCTCTCCCCGCTCAGCCCCGAACAGAGCGCCCTGCTCCAAGCACGATGGAGGAACCGGTGAGTGAGAACGACGGCCTGGACGACATCCTTCCGCTGTCCCCGTTGCAGGAGGGCCTGCTGTTCCACTCCGCCTTCGACGCGCGGGCGTTGGACGTCTACACCCTGCAGCTCGCCTTCGACCTGCGCGGCCCCCTGTCCGGCCCCGCCCTGCGCGCGGCCGGCCAGGCCCTGCTGCGCCGGCACGCCAACCTGCGCGCCGCGTTCGTCCAGGACGGCCTGGACCGCGCCGTCCAGGTCATCCCGCACCACTGCGAGCTGCCCTGGTCCGAGCACGACCTCTCGGCGTACCCGCCGGCCGAGCGCGAGCGCGCGCTGGCCCGGCTGACCGCCGCCGACCGGGCCCGCCGCTTCGACCTGAGCGACCCGCCGCTGCTGCGCATGACGCTGGTCAAGCTGGCCGACCACCAGTGGCACCTGCTGCTGAGCGCCCACCACATCCTCGTCGACGGCTGGTCGGTGCCACTGCTGGGCAAGGAGCTGTTCGCCCTGTACGCGGCCGGCGGCGACGACAGCGGCCTGGCGCCCGTACGCCCCTACCGCGACTTCCTGGCCCACCTGGCCGGCCAGGACCTCGCGGCGGCCGACACCGCCTGGCGCGCCGCGCTGGCCGGGCTGGAGGAGCCGACGCTGCTGGCCCCCGGGCCCTTCGCCGGCGTACCCGAGCTGCCCCGACAGCTCGATGTGACCCTCCCGGACGGCACCGGCGCCGCTCTGGCCGCCCTGGCCAGCGCGCAGGGCCTGACCAGCGGTTCGCTCTACCAGGCGGCCTGGGGCGTCACGCTGGCCCGCCTCACCGGGCGCGCGGACGTCGCCTTCGGGACCACCGTCTCCGGGCGGCCCGCCGAACTCGACGGCGCCGACACCATGATCGGCCTGTTCATCAACACCCTGCCGGTGGTCGTGCACGCGCCCCCGGGCCGCGCGCTCGGCGACGTCGCGCACACCCTCCAGCGCGCCCAGGCCGCCCTCCTGGACCACCAGCACATCGGCCTGGCCCGCCTCCAACAGGCGGCCGGCCTCGGTGAACTCTTCGACACCCTGCTGGTGGTGGAGAGCTTCGCGGTCGATTCCGAGGGCCTGGCCGCCGCCCAGGCGGCCGGCGGCGTCCGCGTGGCCTCCGTACGCGGCGAGGACGCCACCCACTACCCGGTCACCGTCGTCGTCCACCCCGGCCCCCAGCCGCGTATCGCGCTGCGCTACCGACCCGACCAGCTCACCGCCGAGCGCGCCCAGGCGCTGGGCGCGGCCTACACCCGGGTGCTCGGCGCGTACGCCAGCGCCGCGCACCGCCCCGTGGGCGCGGTCGAACTGCTGGCCCCGCACGAGCGGCGCCGCGCCCTGGCCGACGGCGCCCCGCTGACCACCCAGACGCCGGCGGCCGATGACACGCTGCTGGCCCGCTTCGCCCACGCCGTACGCCGCGACCCCGAGGCCATCGCCCTCACCCACGGCGCGACCCACCTCAGCTACCGCGCGCTCGACGCCCGCTCCGACCAGGTGGCCGCGCTGCTGCGGGAGAACGGCGCGCGCCCCGGCGAACTGGTCGCCCTCGCGCTGCCGCCCGCCGCCGACCAGGTGGTCGCCGTGCTCGCCGTGCTCAAGACCGGCGCCGGCTACCTGCCACTGGCCGTCGACGGGCCCGCCGAGCGGGCCGCCACCGTCCTGCGTGACGCGGCCCCCGTCGCCCTGTTGACCACCGGCGACACGCTGACCGAGGTACCGGACGGAACGCGACGGCTGGCGCTGGACGCGCCGCACACCGCCCGGCGGTTGGCCGACCTGGCGGGGGCGACCGTGCCCGCGCCCCGGATCGGCGCTGCGCACACCGCGTACGTCATCTACACCTCCGGCTCCACCGGCACCCCCAAGGGCGTCCTGATCCCGCACGGCAACGTGCTGCGCCTGTTCGACGCCACGCGCGAACTCCTGGCCTTCGACGAGAGCGACGTGTGGACCCTCTTCCACTCCTACGCCTTCGACTTCTCCGTCTGGGAACTCTTCGGCGCGCTCCTGCACGGCGGGCGGCTGGTCGTGGTGGACCGGGAGACCACCCGCGCCCCGGAGGAGTTCCGCGCCCTGCTCGCCGCCGAGCGGGTCACCGTCCTCAGCCAGACCCCCTCGGCCTTCTACCAGCTCGCCGAGGTCGAGTGCGCCCGGCCCCGCGAGGGCGAGGCCGCGCCGCTGGCCCTGCGCGCCGTCGTCTTCGGCGGCGAGGCCCTGGACGTGGCGCGCCTGGCGCCCTGGCGGGCCCGGCACGGCGTCGAGGGACCCGAGCTGGTCAACATGTACGGCATCACCGAGACCACGGTGCACGTCACCCAACTCGTCCTCGAAGCCGAACCCGCCGACCCGGCCGAGGCCGCCGACTCCCCGCTGAGCCCGGTCGGCCGGCCCGTCGACGACCTGGGCGTGTACGTCCTGGACTCCGCCCTGCGCCCGGTCGCCCCCGGCACCACGGGCGAGCTCTACGTCAGCGGCCCCGGCCTCGCCCGCGGCTACCTGGGCCGGCACGCGCTGACCGCCACCCGCTTCGTGGCCGACCCGTTCGGCGCGCCGGGGGCCCGCATGTACCGCAGCGGCGACCTGGCCCGCTGGAGTGCCGACGGCGAACTCGACTACCTGGGCCGGGCCGACGACCAGGTACAGATCCGTGGCTTCCGCGTCGAACCCGGCGAGGCCCGCGCCGCCCTGGCCGCCGACCCACGGGTCGCCGACGCCGTCGTGCTGGCCCGCCCCGCGCCCGAGGGCGGTACCCGCTTGATCGGCTACGTCCGCCCCGCCACCGACGACCTGGACCCGGCGCTGCTGCGCGCCCGCCTGGCCGAGCGGCTGCCCGGCTACCTGGTGCCCGCGGCGGTCGTGCGCGTCGAGCGCTGGCCGCTGACCGGCAACGGCAAGCTCGACCGGCGGGCGCTGCCCGAGCCCGAGCGGGCCGCCGCGCCCGCCGGACGGGCCCCGCGCACCCCGCAGGAGGAGATCGTCGCCGGCCTCTTCCGTGACCTGCTGGACGCCCCGCACGTCGGCGTGGACGAGGACTTCTTCGCGCTCGGCGGCCACTCGCTGCTGGCCACCCGGCTGGCCTCGCGGGTGCGGGCCGCGCTGGAGGCCGACGTCTCGGTACGCGACGTGTTCGAGGCGCCCACCGTCGCCGGTCTGGCCCGCCGCGCCGAGCCCGGCAGCTCACGCCGCGCCCCGCTGACGCCGCGCCCGCGCCCCCAGCGGGTGCCGCTGTCGCCCGCCCAGCGCCGGCTGTGGTTCCTGCACCAGCTCCACGGCCCGAACGCCACGTACAACATCCCCTTCGTCGCGCGGCTGACCGGCCCGCTGGACGTGCCGGCGCTCCGCGCGGCGGTGCGCGACGTGCTGGAGCGGCACGAGAGCCTGCGGACCGTCTTCCCGGCCGCCGCCGACCACCCCCACCAGCACGTGGTGCCGCTGGCCGAGATCGGCGAGGTGCTGCCGGTGCGACAGGTGGCCCCCGGCGCGTTGGAGCGCGAACTGGCCGAGGCCACCGGCGCCGCCTTCGACCTGGAGCGCGAGATACCGCTGCGCGCCACGCTGCTGGCCGTCGACACCGACCAGCACGTCATCGCGCTGGTCGTGCACCACATCGCGGCCGACCAGTGGTCGGCCGGGCCGCTCCTGCGCGACCTGGCCACCGCCTACGCCGCCCGCCGGGCCGGCGCCGCGCCCCACTGGGCCCCGCTGCCCGTGCACTACACCGACTTCACGCTGTGGCAGCGCGAGGTGCTCGGCTGGGGCGAGGACGGCCCGCTGCCCGGCGGCCCGCTCCAGGCACAGGTCGACCACTGGTGCGCCCACCTGGCCGACCTGCCCGACGAACTGGCCCTGCCCACCGACCGGCCCCGGCCCGCCCACCCCAGCTACCGGGGCGGCTTCGTGCGCTTCGCCGTCCCCGCCGCCACCCACCGCGCGCTGCGCGAGCTGGCCCACTCCCGCTCGGGGTCGCTGTTCATGGCCGCCCACGCGGGCCTGGCGGCCCTGCTGACCAAGGTCGGCGCCGGCACCGACGTGGTGGTCGGCACGCCCGTCGCCGGCCGCTCGGACGCGGCCCTGGACGACCTGGTCGGCTTCTTCGTCAACAACCTGGTGCTGCGCGCCGACACCTCCGGCGACCCCACCTTCCGTGACCTGCTCGACCGGGTGCGGGCCGTGGACCTGGCCGCCTACGCGCACGCCGACGTGCCCTTCGAGCACCTGGTGGACGTCGTCAGCCCGCACCGCTCGCTGGCCCGGCACCCGCTGTTCCAGGTGATGCTCGCGTACGAGAACCGCTCGGCCACCGACATCGGACTGCCCGGCGTGCGCACCACGGCCGTGCCCGCGCTGGGCGACGCGGCCAAGTTCGACCTGACGTTCACGCTGGCCGAACGGGAGGGCGCCGACGGCATCGACGGCATCCTCGAGTACGCCACCGACCTCTTCGACCGCTCCTCCGCCGTCGCCCTGGCCGACCGGCTGGTGCGACTGCTCGACGCCGCGGCCCGCGAACCGGACGCCCCGCTGCACCGCCTGGACGTCCTCTCGCCCGCCGAGCGCGCTGCCCTGACCGGCGCCGCCGGCCAGCCGACCGCCGACCCCGCGCCGCAGGCCACCCCGACCGAGACGGCCCCCGCCCCGCTCGCCGCCCGGGGCCCCGCGCTGGCCCCCGACACTCCGCCCACCCTGCCCGCCCTGTTCGCGGCCCGGGTCGCCGCCGCCGGCACGGCCCCCGCCGTCACCGGCCCCTCCGCGCTCGGCGGCCACCAACTCAGCCTCAGCTACCGGGAGCTGGACGCCGCGGCCAACCGGCTCGCCCAGCACCTGATCGCGCACGGCGTACGCCCCGACGACCGGGTCGCGGTCGCGTTGCCGCGCACCGTGGAGGCCATCGTCGCGCTGCTCGCCGTCCAGCAGGCCGGCGCCGTCTACCTGCCCGTCGACCCCGACTACCCCGCCGAGCGGGTGCGCTACACCCTCACCGACGCCGCCCCCGCCCTCGTCCTCCTCGCCCCCGGCCAGCACCTGCCGACCCCCGACGGCCTGCCCACTCTCACGCTCCCCGCCGCCCACCCCGACGCCGCCCCGGCCGCCGACCCGGGGAGGTGGCGGGCGCTGCGCCCCGAATCGGCCGCCTACGTCATCTACACCTCGGGCTCCACCGGCCGCCCCAAGGGCGTCGTCGTCACCCACGCGGGGCTGCCCGCGCTCGCCGACACCCTCGCCCGGGGCTTTGGGGCCGGGCCCGGCGCGCGGGTGCTCCAGTTCGCCTCGCTGAGCTTCGACACCTCCCTGTGGGAGATCGCCATGGCGCTGCTGACCGGCGGCTGCCTGGAGATCGTCCCCGCCGAGCGGCGGCTGGGCGAGCCTCTGGCGGACTTCGTGGCCGAGCGTGGCATCACCCATCTGACGGTGCCGCCCGCCGTCCTCGCCGCGCTGCCCCGGCACGCCCTCGCACCCGGCACCACCGTGGTCGTCGCGGGCGAGGCGTGCGCACCGGAGCTGGTCCGCGCCTGGGCGCCGCACACCCCCCTGTTCAACTCGTACGGGCCGACCGAGACCACCGTGGACGCGACCCTGTGGCGTTGCGACGCCGAGGCCCTGCGCGGCGGCCCGGTCCCGGTGGGCACCCCCGTCACCGAGACGGCCACCTACGTGCTGGACGCCGCGCTGCAACCGGTGCCCCCCGGCACCCCGGGCGAGCTCTACGTCGCCGGCAGCGGGCTCGCCCGGGGCTACCACGCGCGCCCGGGGCTGAGCGCCCAGCGCTTCGTGGCCGACCCGTTCGGGGCGCCGGGGGCGCGCATGTACCGCACCGGCGACCTCGTCCGGTGGACCTCGGCCGGCGTCCTGGAGTACCTGGGCCGCGCGGACGACCAGGTCAAGCTGCGCGGGTTCCGGATCGAGCTGGGCGAAGTCGAGGCCGCGCTCGGCGCGCTGCCCGGCGTACGCCAGGCCGCCGCGCTGCTGCGCGAGGACCAGGTGGGCCGGCCGCTGCTGGTGGGCTACCTGGTGGCCGACCCGGCGGCCCCCGCGCCGCTGGGGACCACCGCGCTGCGGAGCGAGCTGGCCCGCACGCTTCCCGACTACCTGGTGCCCGCCGCCCTGGTGGAGCTGGAGTCCTTCCCCCTCAGCCCCAACGGCAAGGTGGACCGGGCGGCGCTGCCCGCGCCCGAGGCGAGCGCCGACGACCAGCGGCCGCTGGAGGGCACCGCCGCCACGCTGGCCGCCCTCTTCGGCGAGGTGCTCGGCCGCGCCCCCGCCGGCGGCGGCGACAGCTTCTTCGCCATCGGTGGCGACAGCATCTCCTCCATCCAGCTCGTCAGCCGCGCCCGGGCGGCCGGACTGGCCCTGAGCGCCCGGCAGATCTTCGAACAGCGCACCCCCCGGGCGCTGGCCACCGTCGTCGGCCGCCTCGACCCGGGCGCGCCCGCCGTGGCCGGCGCCCACGAGAGCGGCACCGTGCCGCTCACCCCGATCATGGCCTGGCTCGCCGGCCGGCCCACCGCCTGGCGCACCTTCCACCAGTCGATGCTGGTACGCGTGCCGGGCACACTCAGCGCACCGGCCCTGGAGGCCGCGCTGGCCGAACTGGTCGCCACCCACGGCATGCTGCGCGCCACCGTGGTGCGCGACGCCACCGGCGCGCCCACCCTCACCGCCGACCGGCCCGCCGACGCGGGCGGGGCCGCTCCCGCCACGTACCGGCTGAGCGTCGTGGACGCGGGCGAGGCCGGCCCCGAGCGGCTGCGCGCGCTGGTCGCCGAACACTCGTCGGCCGCCGTGGAGCGCCTGGACCCCGAGTCGGGCCGGCTGCTGGAGGCGGTCTGGTTCGACGCGGGCCACGGCGAGAGCGGCCGACTCCTCCTGACCGTCCACCACCTGGTCGTGGACGGCGTCTCCTGGCGCGTCCTGCTCGCCGACCTCGCCGCCCTGCTCGGCGCCGACCCCGCGAGCGGGGACGACTCCCCGCCCGGCACCCCGGCCGGCGCCGCCCCGCGCCTGGCGGCCCCCGGCACCTCCTTCGGCCACTGGGCCCGACAACTGCGCGCCGGAGCCGACCGGCACGAGGACGAACGCGCCCACTGGGCGGCGACCCTGGCCGGCATCGAACCCACGCTGGGTCAGCGCCCCCTGGACCCGGCGACCGACACCGCCGCCGGCCGCCGCACCCTGCGCACGGTGCTGCCCCCCGAACTGGCCGGCCCGCTGCTGACCGACGTGCCCGCCGCCTTCCACGCCAACCCCGAGGACGTGCTGCTGGCCGCCCTGACGCTGGCCGTCACCGCCGAACGCGCAACCGCCCCGGGCGCGGCCGACGACGGCTCCCTGGTGGTCGACCTGGAGTCGCACGGGCGGCACGAGGAACTCGTCCCGGGCGCCGAACTCTCCCGTACCGTCGGCTGGTTCACCACCCAGTACCCGGTACGCCTGACGCCCGGGCACGCCGGCACGGCCGCCGCCGTCAAGCGGGTCAAGGAACAACTGCGCGCGGTGCCCCGCCAGGGCACCGGCTACGGCCTGCTGTACGACCAGGCCCCCAGCGGCGCCCAGGTCGCCTTCAACTACCTGGGCCGCTTCGACGGCGCCACCCCCACCACCGGCGACCCGGTCGCCGGGAACTGGACGCCGGCCCCGGAGTCCGACGCCGTCGCCGCCCCCGAGGACCCCACCCTGCCCGCCGACCACGCCCTGGACGTGCACGCCTCGGCCGTCGGCGGCCAGCGGGGGCCGAGCCTGACCGTGCGCTGGACCTACCCGCCGGGGCCGCTGGACGCCGAGCGCGTCCGCCGGATCGCCGACCGCTTCACCGCCACCCTGCGCGAGCTGACCGAACACGCCGGGCGCGGCGAGCACCAGGGCCACACCCCCTCCGACTTCCCGCTGGTCGGCCTCGACCAGGCGGGGATCGACGAGCTGGAGCGGGCCCACCCCGACCTCGCGGACGTCCTGCCGCTGTCACCGCTGCAACAGGGCCTGGCTTACCACGCCCTGGCCGATACCGACGCGCTGGACCTCTACGTCGTCCAGCTCGACCTGGAGCTGACCGGGGCGCTGGACGCGGAGCGGCTGCGCCGGGCCGCGCACACCGTCGTGGACCGGCACGCCAGCCTGCGCGCCGGATTCCGCCAACTCGCCGACGGCACCCTGGCCCACTACACCGTGGCGTCCGCGCCCGTGGCCGCGCCGCTGACCTGGCGTCAGACGGACCTGCGGGCCGAGACCGACCCGCCGGCCGCGCTGGCCGACCGCGCCGCGACCGACCGCACCGAGCGCTTCGACCTGGACCGGCCACCGCTGCTGCGCCTCACCCTGGCCCAGGTCGCCGACGACCGGTACCGCCTGCTGTTCACCAGCCACCACCTGCTGATGGACGGCTGGTCGGCGCCGCTGCTGCTGACCGACCTGTTCGCCGCGTACGCCGGCCAGCCGCTGCCCGACCGCCGCCCCTACGCCGACTACCTGCGCTGGCTGGCCGGGCGCGACCAGGAGGCCGCGCTGGCCGCCTGGCGCCGCGCGCTGGCGGGGTTCGAGCGGCCCACGCTGGTGGCCCCCGCCGGCGGGGCGCACGCCGCCACCGTCCCCGGCGCGACGGACCTGACCCTCTCGCGCCGGGCGACGGCCGCCCTGGAGGAGACGGCCCGTGCCACCGGCGTCACCCTGAACACCCTGGTGCAGAGCGCCTGGGGCCTGGTGCTCGGCCAGCTCACCGGCCGTGACGACGTGGTCTTCGGCTCGGCCGTCTCCGGCCGGCCACCCGAGCTGACCGGCGTCGAGTCGATGATCGGGCTGTTCGTGAACACCGTGCCGACGCGAGTACGCCCGCGCCCGGGGCGCACGTTGCGCGAGCTGACCGCCGAAGTCCACGCCGACCAGGTCGCGCTCCTGGACCACCAGCACGTGGGCCTGGCCGACCTCCAGCGGGCCACCGGCCTCGGCGAACTCTTCGACACCATGACGGTGTTCGAGAACTACCCCTTCGACGACGAGGCCCTCAGCGGCAGCGAACGCGCCGCCGGCCTCGCCGTGCGCGGCGTCGGCGGCCGGGACGCCACCCACTACCCGCTCACCCTGGCCGCCACCGCGCAGGCCGGCCGGCTGCGACTCGCCCTCACGTACCGCACCGACCGCTACGACGCCGACGCGGCCCGCGACATCACCCGCCGCGTCGCCGTCGCCCTGGCCCGCCTGGCCGAGGACCCCGAGGCCACCGTGGCCTCCGTGGACACCGCCGACCCCGCGCGCCCGCCGCGCTGGCGGCTGCTCGGCGCCCCACCCCGCCCGCTCCCGGCCCCGGCGGCCACCGCCCCGGGCCAGCCGGGCGCCGGCACGGGCCTCGCCGCCGCGTTCGCGGCCCAGGCCACGGCCACCCCCGAGGCCACCGCCGTCCGCCACGCCGACGGCACCGGCCGGCTCGGGTACGCCGAACTCGCCGCCCGCGCGGCGGCCCAGGCCCGCCCACTGCGCGCGGCCGGAGCCGGGCCGGAGACCGTGGTCGGGGTGCTGCTGCCGCGCTCGCCCGAACTGGTCACCAGCCTGCTGGCGCTGGCCTGGTGCGGCGCCGGCTACCTGCCGCTGCACCCGAGCTGGCCCGCCGACCGCTGCCGCTCCGTCCTCGCCGCCGCCGAAGCGGTGGCCCTGATCGCCCCGGCGGACGACACCCGCGCGGCCGAGATCGCCGCCGGCCTGCCGCTCCTCCCCCCACCGACCGCCCCGCGCGAGCGCGACGGATGGAGCGAGCCGGGCCCGCCCGAGCCCCCCACGCCGGCACACCCCGACCAACTGGCCTACGTCATGTACACCTCCGGCTCCACGGGGACGCCCAAGGGCGTGGCCGTACCGCAGTCGGCCGTCCTGGCGCTGGCGGCCGACGTCCGCTGGGACGACCCGGCCCACCGTGCCGTCCTCCTGCACTCACCGCACTCCTTCGACGCCGCCAGCTACGAGCTGTGGGTGCCCCTGCTGCGCGGCGGCGAGGTGATCCTGGCACCGGACGGCGACGCGGACCCGGCCACCTGGGCCACCCTGCTGCCCGCCAGCGGCGCCACCGCGCTGTGGCTGACCGCCGGCCTGTTCGCCCTCCTGGCCCACGAGGTGCCCCAGGCGTTCAGCGGGCTGCGCGAGGTCTGGACGGGCGGCGACGTCGTCTCGCCGGCCGCCGTGCGGGCCGTCCGCGCCGCCGCGCCGCACCTGCGCGTCGTCAACGGCTACGGGCCCACCGAGACCACCACCTTCGCCACCTGGGCCGAGGTGACCGGCATCCCGACCGAGACGGCCGGCCCGGACCCGGCCCGCCGGGCACAGGCTCCGCTGCCGATCGGTACGCCGCTGGACGGGATGAGCGCCAGCGTGCTGGACGGGGCGTTGCGGCCGGTGCCCGACGGCGTACCCGGCGAGCTCTACCTCGGCGGCGCCGGTCTGGCCCGTGGGTACGCGGGCCGACCCGCGCTGACCGCCGAGCGGTTCGTCGCCGACCCCGCCGGCCCGCCCGGCGCGCGGATGTACCGCACCGGCGACGTGGCGCGGGTACGGCCCGACGGGCGGCTGGACTTCCTCGGCCGCGCCGACGACCAGGTCAAACTGCGCGGCTACCGCGTCGAACCCGGCGAGAGCGAGGCCGCGCTGCGCGCCCTGCCCGAGGTCGCCCACGCCACCGTGCTGACCCGCACCGACCTGCCCTCGGGCCCGGCCCTGGTGGCCTACGTCGTCCCGGCCGTCCCCGCGCCCGACACGGCGGACAACGCCGAGGCGCCGGCCGACGGGCCGCCCGCGGGGGAGGCCCTCGGACGCGCCCTGCGCGCACGCCTCGCGCGCACCCTGCCGGAGTACCTGGTGCCCTCGGCGGTCGTGTGCCTGGAGCGTGTCCCGCTCACCGCCAACGGCAAGCTGGACCGGGCCGCGCTGCCCGCGCCGCGCGTGGCCACCACCGCGAACACCGCGTCGCTGGGGCCGCGCGAGGAGCTGCTGTGCCGGTTGTTCGCCGAGGCCCTGGGCGTCGAGTCAATCGCCCCCGACCAGGACTTCTTCGCCGCCGGCGGGCACTCGCTGGCGGCCATGCGCCTGGTGGGCACCGTACGGGCGGCGCTGGACGTCTCGCTGGCGGTACGCGACCTGTTCACCGCCCGCACCCCCGCGGCCACCGCCGCGCTGCTGCGCCCGGCCGCCGCGCGCCGGGCGCCGCTGGTGGCCGGGCCGCGCCCGGCCGAGCTGCCGTTGTCGCCGGCCCAGCGCCGGCTGTGGTTCCTCGACCGGCTGGACGCCGACACACCGGCGTACAACGTGCCCATCGCGCTGCGCCTGACCGGTCGGCTCGACCTGCCCGCGCTGCGCGCCGCGCTGCACGACGTCGTGGTGCGGCACGAGGCGCTGCGCACCGTCTTCCCCGACACCGGGGGCGTACCGCGCCAGCACGTCGTGCCCGCCGACCAGGCCCTGGTCCGGGTGGACCCGCACACCCTCCCCGCCCCCGACGCCGCGCCCGACGCGCTGGCCGCCGCCCTGCACGAGGCCGCCGTCCGTCCCTTCGACCTGACCCGTGACCTGCCGTTGCGCGCCACCGTGCTGCGCCCCGCCGCGGGGCCGGCCGAGGCGGGCGCCTCGGACGAGCCGGGCGACGTCCTGCTGCTGGTGCTGCACCACATCGCCGGCGACGAGTGGTCCGTACGCCCCCTCCTGGCCGACCTGGGCGACGCCTACGCCGCGCGGGTGGCCGGGCGGGCCCCGCGCTGGACGCCGCTGCCCGTGCAGTACGCCGACTACGCCCTGTGGCAGCGGGAGGTGCTGGGCGCCGAGGACGACCCGGACAGCGGCACCAGCCGGCAGACCGCCTACTGGCGCGAGCGCCTCGCCGGCGCCCCGGCCGAGCTGCCCCTGCCACTGGACCGGCCGCGCACCAGCCAGGCCGGATACGCCGGCGAGGTCGTGGAGTTCACCGTCCCCGACGGGGTACGGCGCGGACTGCGGGAGCTGGCCCGGCGCACCGGCGCCACGCCCTTCATGGTGGCCCACGCCGCGCTGGCCACCCTCCTGGAGCGGCTGGGCGCCGGCAGCGACCTGCCGATCGGCACGCTCATCGCCGGCCGGGACGACCACGCGCTGCACGACCTGGTCGGCTTCTTCGTCAACACCCTGGTGCTGCGCACCGACGTGAGCGGCGACCCGACCCCCGACGAGCTGGTGGAGCGGGTCAAGGCCGCCGACCTGGAAGCCTTCGACCACGCCCAGGTGCCCTTCGAGCGGCTGGTGGACGCGCTCGGGGTGGAGCGCTCGCTGGCCCGCCACCCGCTGTTCCAGGTGATGCTCAACCACCAGACGCTCACCCCGGCCGGGCCACGGCTGGCCGACCTGGACAGCGCCCCGCTGGCCGTGCACACCCGCACCGCCAAGTTCGACCTGACCTTCACCCTGGTCCAACACCCGGGCGCGGACGGGCCGCTGACCGGTGGTATCACCTACCGCACCGACCTGTTCGAGGCGGCCACCGCGCGCCGGATCGCCGACCACTTCACCCACGTACTGGCCGCGTTCGCCGACCAGCCCCGACGGCCGGTCACCGCGATCGACCTGCTGACGGGCGACGAGCGGCGGCGCGTGCTGCACCAGTGGAACGCGACCGGGACCGAGGTGCCGACCGCCACCGTGCCGCGGGCGCTGGCCGCGCAGGCGGCCCGCACGCCCGACGCGAGCGCCGTCATCGCCGAGGACGAGACGCTCACCTACCGCGAGCTGTACGAGCGCGCCGCCCGACTCGCCCACGCGCTGGCCCGCCGGGGCGCCGGGCCCGACCGTCTCGTGGCGGTGCTGCTGCCGCGCTCGGCCCGCTCGGTGCTGGCCGCGCACGCCGTACAGCACGCGGGCGCCGCCTACCTGCCCCTGGACCCGACGCACCCCGTCGAGCGGGTGGGCGCGCTGCTGGCCGAGACCGCCCCGGCGCTGGTGCTCACCGACGCCGCCACCGCCGCGACCCTGGCCGGCGCGCTGCCCGCGTCCGGCGCGGCCACGGTGCTGATCGACGACCCGGCGCTGCGCGCCGAGCTGGCCACCCACCCGCTGACGCCACCGGCCGCCACCCGCCCACCGCACCCGCTGAACACCGCGTACGTGCTGCACACCTCCGGCTCCACCGGCCGGCCCAAGGCGGTGGCCGTCTCGCACCAGGCGCTGGTCAACCGGCTGACGTGGAACCAGCGGCGCTTCCCGCTCGGGCCGGGCGAGCGGATGCTGCACAAGGCGGCGCCCGGCTTCGACGTGTCCGTGTGGGAGCAGTACGGGCCGCTGACCGGCGGCGCCGCCTTGGTCGTCGCCCGCCCGGAAGGCCACCGTGACCCGGCCTACCTGGCCGAGGTGATCCGCGCCCGGCAGGTCACCGCCGTGCACTTCGTCCCCTCGATGCTCGCCCTGTTCGCCGCCGAGCCGGCGTCCGCCCGCCTGCCCGGGCTGCGCTGGGTCTTCAGCGGCGGCGAGGCCCTGCCGGGCCAGCTCGCCGACGCCTGGTACCGGGGCCGGCAGGCGCGACTGGTCAACCAGTACGGGCCGACCGAGGCGGCCGTGGACGTCACCGCACGCCCGGCCGAGCCCGGTCAGGCGGGCACCGTCCCGCTGGGCGCGCCCGGCGACAACACCCGCGCCTACGTCCTGGACGCGCGGCTGCGGCCGGTGCCGGTGGGCGTGGTGGGGGAGCTGTACCTGGCCGGCGCCCAGCTCGCGCGGGGCTATCTGGGCCAACCCGCGCGTACCGCCGAGCGGTTCGTCGCCGACCCCTTCGGACCCGCGGGCACCCGCCTGTACCGCACCGGTGACCTGGCGCGCTGGAACCCGGCGGGCGAGCTGGAGTTCGCCGGCCGCGCCGACGACCAGGTCAAGCTGCGCGGCGTACGGATCGAACCGGCCGAGGTCCGCGCGGCGCTGCTGGCCCACCCGTCCGTCGCCGACGCCGCGGTCCTGGCCCGCGAGGACCTGCCGGGCGCCGCCCGTCTGGTCGGCTACGTCACCCCCGCGCGCCCCACCGGCGCGGACACGTCCGACCAGCCAGGCACGCCCGACCAGCCGGCCGGGCCCGACGTGCCCGCGCTGCTGCGACACGTCGCCGCGCTGCTGCCCCCCGCCCTGGTCCCCGCCGAACTGGTGGTGCTCGACGCGTTCCCGCTCACCAGCAGCGGCAAGCTGGACCGGGCCGCGCTGCCCGCCCCCGCGCGGGCCGAACCCGACGCGGGGGCGCGACCGGGCACCGACACCGAACGGGTCCTGGCCGACCTGGTGGCCGAGTTGCTCGGGCTGGCGGAGGTCGGCGCGCACGACAGCTTCTTCGCGCTCGGCGGCGACAGCATCTCCTCCATCCAGCTCGTCAGCGCGGCCCGCCGCGCCGGGCTGGTGATCACCCCCCGCCAGGTGTTCGAGCACCGCACCGTCGCCGCCCTGGCCCGGGTGGCCGCGCCCGCGCCGCGCGACGCCGCCGCCGAACACGACGCCGGCACCGGGCTGGTACCGCTGACCCCGGTCATGCACGCGATGCGTGAACGCGGCGGCGACCACCGCGCCTACAGCCAGTCGCTGCTGGTCACCGCGCCGGCCACGGTCGACCACGACAGTCTGGTCGCGGCCCTGCGCGCGGTGCTCGACCACCACGGCATGCTGCGCGCCACCCTGCGCACGACGGACCCGGGCCCGGCACACCCGGGCGCGACGGAGCGGCACGCCACGGACCCGGGCGCGGGGCACCCGGCGCCCTGGACGCTGGAGGTGC
Organism: Streptomyces sp. NPDC057702; assembly: GCF_042799315.1. Taxonomy (NCBI): domain Bacteria; kingdom Bacillati; phylum Actinomycetota; class Actinomycetes; order Kitasatosporales; family Streptomycetaceae; genus Streptomyces; species Streptomyces sp. NPDC057702. Next base: position 51,068 of record NZ_JBHVJC010000028.1, read on the forward strand.
CCGAGCCCGGCGGCGTGGACGCCGCCCGGTGCCTGCGCCGCGTACAGGTCGCGCCCGGTGATCCCGCCGCGCTGCGGGAGGTCGTGCACACGGCCTCCCGCGCGGCCACCGAGGCGCTCGACCCCGAGCGCGGCCGGGTCTTCGCGGCCGTCTGGTTCGACCTGGGCCCGGCCAGCCCCGGCCGACTGCTGCTGCTCGCCCACCACCTGGTGGTGGACGCCGTCTCCTGGCGGGTGCTGCTGCCCGACCTGGTCCAGGCGTGGGAGGCGGCGGGAGCCGGCCGGGCGCCCGACCTGCCACCGGTCGAGGTCTCCTTCCGCACCTGGGCCCGCGCCCTGGCCGACCAGGCCGCCACCCGACACGCCGAACTCCCGTACTGGCGCCAGGTGTTGGACGCACCCGATCCGGCCTTCGGCGACCGGGAGCCGGACCCGGCCCGGGACACCCCGGCCACGGTGCGCCGGCTGGCGGTCACCGTGCCGCCCGAGCTGGCCGAGCCGCTGCTGAGCGAGGTGCCGGCCGCCTTCCACTGCGGGGAGCACGAGGTGTTGCTCGCGGCGCTGGCCATGGCCCTGCGGCGGTGGAGCCCCGGCCGAGAGTCGGCCCTGGTCCTCTTGGAGGGCCACGGCCGCAGCGACGCGGTGCTGCCCGGGGGCCGCGAACCCTCGCGCACCGTGGGCTGGTTCACCAGCCTCTACCCCGTACGCCTGACCGCCGACGGCAGCGGGCCGCGTACCCCCTACGAGGACCCGGAGGCCGCCGGGCGGCTGCTCAAGCACCTCAAGGAGCAGCTGCGCGCGGTGCCGGCGGGCGGCGTGGGCTACGGCCAGCTCCGCTATCTGGACCCGGAGGCGGGGCCGGAACTGGCCCGGGGCCCCCGCCCACAGGTCAGCTTCAACTACCTGGGCCGCTTCGACGTCGGCCCCGCCGCACCACCCGGGGCGGACCGGTCCGAGGACGCGCCCACGGCGTCGGCGACACCCGAGGCGGCGGGCGGGGGAGACGGGCCGCCGTGGACCCCGGCCGCCGAGTCGGGCGCGCTGTGGCGCGACGACGCCACGATCGGCGTGGACACCGCGCTGGATCTGAGCATCGCCGCGCTGCGCCGCGAGACCGGCACCGAGCTGTCGGTGACCTGGCACCACGCGGGCCTGCTGCTGGACGCGGCCCGGGTCGCGGAGCTCGACCAGTGGTGGCGCGCGGCGCTGCGCGTCCTGCTCGACAGCGCGCGGGGCGGCACGGCGGCCGGGCACACCCCGTCCGACCTGGGACTGGTGTCCCTGAGCCAGGACGAGATCGACGAGTTCGAAGACGAGTGGAGGAATCTGTGAGCGGGGCGCGTTCGGGGCTTTTGGACATCTTGCCGTTGTCCCCCCTGCAAAAGGGCTTGTTCTTCCTCTCGTCGTACGACGAGAGCGCGCTGGACGTCTACACCGTCCAGCTCGGCTTCGACCTCGAAGGGGAGCTGGACGTCGAGCGGCTGCGCACCGCCGCCGACGCCCTGCTGACCCGGCACCCCAACCTCAAGGCGGCCTTCCGTCAGCGCAAGAACGGCGAGCCCGTCACCCTCGTCCCGCACCAGGTCGAGCTGCCCTGGCGGGAGGTGGACCTGTCCTCCCTGGCCGCGGACGCCCAGCGCGAGCGGCTGGACCAGCTCACCGACGAGGACCGGCGCACCCGGTTCGACCTGGGCAGCCCGCCGCTGATCCGCTGCGCCACGATCCGCCTGGGCCCCGCCAGGCACCGGCTGCTGCTGACCCACCACCACCTGCTGCTCGACGGCTGGTCGACGGCGAGGGTCATCCAGGAGCTGTTCGCGCTCTACGCCGCCGCCGGCGACCCCTCGGCCCTGCCGCCCGTGCGCCCCTACCGCGACTACCTGGCCTGGGCCGCCGCCCAGGACACCGTCGCCGACGAGCGGGCCTGGCACGCGGCGCTGGCCGGGCTTGAGGGGCCGACGCTGGTCGCCCCCGGCGCCGCCGACCAGCCCCCCGCCGAACCGGGCACCGTCACCGTCGACCTGGACCCGGAGCTGGCCGCCGCGCTGACGGCCACCGCGCGCCGGCTGGACGCCACCGTGCCCACGGCCGTGCAGCTGCTGTGGGCCCTGGTGCTCGCCGGCCGTACCGGCCGTACGGACGTCGTCTTCGGCTCCACCGTCTCCGGCCGCCCCGCCGAACTGCCGGGCGTGGAGTCGATGGTCGGCCTGTTCATCAACACCGTCCCGATCCGCGTCCGGCTCCGCTACGAGGAGACGTTGACCGCGCTCCTGGGCCGGGTCCAGGCCGAACAGGCCGCCCTGCTGCCCCACCACCACCTGGGGCTCGGCGACATCCAGCGCCTCGCCGGCCTGGGGCCGCTCTTCGACACCCTCGCCGTCTTCGAGAACTACCTCGTGGACTCCGGCACCGCCGACACGGGGCCGGCCGACGCCGGGCGGGACACCGTCTTCGCGGGCCTGCGCGTGGGCGCCATCACCGGACAGGACGCCACCCACTACCCGCTGACGCTGGTCGCCGCGCCCACCGGGGACGGCGGGCTCGGCCTGCGGTTGCGCTACCGCTCCGACGCCCTCACCGAGCCGGACGTACGCGGCGTGGCCGACCAACTGCGCCGCGCCATCGAGGAGTTCACCGCCGACCCCGAACAGCCCCTGGCCCACCTCGACCTGCTCACCCCCGCCGAGCGCGCCCGGGTGACCCACGAGTGGAACGGCCACCTCACCCCGGTTACGCCGCGTACCCTGCCCGAGCTGTTCGAGCGCTGGGCGCACGAGGTGCCCGCCCGGCCCGCCGTCACCGACGGCGCCGTCGAGCTGACCTACGGCCAGCTCAACGCGCGCGCCAACCGGCTGGCCCACACCCTCATCGGCCTCGGCGTCGGCCCCGAGCGGCCCGTCGGCGTGGCCCTGCCGCGCGGCGCCGACGTCTACGTCGCCCAACTGGCCGTCGGCAAGGCCGGTGGCGTCTTCCTGCCGCTCAACCCCGACTACCCCGCCGAGCGGTTGCGCGCACTGGTCGACGACGCCCGCCCGCACCTGATCCTGGCCGCCCCCGGCGTGGACCCCACCCCCTGGGCGCCCGGCACCCCCGTCGCCCACCTGGCCGACCTCCCGCAGGACGGGCCCGACCACGACCCCACCGACGCCGACCGACACCAGCCGCTGCGGCTGGAGAACGCCGCGTACGTCATCTACACCTCGGGCTCCACCGGCACCCCCAAGGGCGTCCTGGTCGCCCACCGGCCGCTGGCCGACCTGGTCGCCTGGGCCCACGACCGCTTCGCCACCGCCCCGGGCGACCGGGTCACCCAGTTCGCCTCGCCCAGCTTCGACGTCACCTTCTGCGAACTGGCCAACTCGCTGTTCGCCGGCGCCACCCTGGTCGTGGTGCCCGAGGAGGAGCGGGCCGGCGCGCCGCTGGCCGACTTCCTGGTGCGGGCGCGGATCACGCTCGCCGTCATCCCGCCCACCGTCGTCGCCTCGCTGCCCACCGACGTCGCCCTGCCCGCCGACATGACGATGATCGTCGGCACCGAGGCGCTGCCCGCCGAGGTGGTGCGCACCTGGGCGCGCCGACACCGCCTGTTCAACGCGTACGGGCCCACCGAGGCCGTGGTCAACTCCGCCACCTGGCTCGTGCCCGCCTCCTGGGACGGCGGCCCCGTCCCGATCGGCCCCCCGGACGTCAACAAGCGGGCCTACGTCCTGGACGGGGCGCTGCGCCCGGTCGCGCCCGGCGTGCTCGGCGAGCTCTACGTCGCCGGCGTCGGCCTGGCCCGTGGCTACGTCGGCCGCCCCGGCACCACCGCCGACCGCTTCGTCGCCTGCCCCTTCGGCCCGGCCGGCACCCGCATGTACCGCACCGGCGACCTCGCCCGCTGGAACGCCTCGGGAGAGCTGGAGTACGCGGGGCGCACCGACCACCAGATCAAGATCCGCGGCTTCCGGGTCGAACCCGCCGAGATCGAGGCGCTGCTGACCGACCACCCGGCCCTCACCCGCGCCGTGGTCGTCGCCCGCGCCGACGCGGCGGGCACCAGGCGCCTGGTGGCCTACGTCGTGCCGGCGACCGACGCCGAGGTCCAGACCGGGGAGCTGACCGCGTGGGTGGCCGCCGCGCTGCCCGAGCACATGGTGCCCGCGGCCTTCGTCACCCTGGACACGCTGCCGGTCACCGGCGCCAACAAGATCGACCGGACGGCGCTGCCCGCCCCCGACCTCACCCCCGCCAGCGAGGGCACCGCCCCGCGCGACGCGCGCGAACGCGTACTGGCCGGTCTGTTCGCCGAGGTCCTGGGCGTACCCGAGGTCGGCGTACACGACAGCTTCTTCGCGCTGGGCGGCGACAGCATCTCCTCCATCCAGCTCGTCGGCGCCGCCGGCCGGCAGGGCCTGCGGCTGCGCCCGCGCGACGTGTTCGAGCGCCGCACCGTGGCCGCCCTGGCCGCCGTCGAACAGCGGTCCGCCGAACCCGCGCCGGCCGCCGTACCCGCCACCGGCGGCGCGCCGCTGACGCCCATCCTGCGCTGGCTGGTCGAGCGCGGCGGGCCCATCGCCGACTACCACCAGTCCACCGTGCTGCGCACCCCGGCCGGCACCACCACCGCCCACCTCGTCGCCGGACTCGGTCAGGTCATCGACCACCACGACGCGCTGCGCGCCACGCTGACTCCCACCGCCCTGGAGTTCCCCGCCCCCGGCACGCTGGACGCGGCCCGCCTGGTGGAGCGGGTGGACGCCACCGGGCTGCCGGCGGCCGAGCACGCCCGGACGCTGCGTGCCCGCGCCACCACGGCCGCCCGCGCCCTGGACCCCTTCGGCGGCACCATGCTGCGCCTGGTGTGGCTGGACGCCGGGCCGCGCGAGCCCGGCCTGCTGGCCGTCCTCGTCCACCACGCCGTGGTCGACGGCGTCTCCTGGCGCGTGCTCACCGAGGACCTGGCGGCGGCCTTCGACGCCGCCGCCCAGGGCCGCAGGGCCAGCCTGCCGCCGGTGGGCACCTCGCCGCGCGCCTGGACGCTCGGCCTGGCCGAGGAGGCCGCCTCCGCGCGGCGCACCGCCGAACTCGCGCACTGGCGCGCCCTCGCTGACGGTGACCCGCTCCAGATCAGCCCGCTGCCGCTGGACGCGGCCACGGACACGCTGGGGACGCTGCGTACCGTCGCCGTCGAACTGCCGCCGGCGGTCACCGGACCGCTGCTGACCGAGGTGGCCGAGGCGTTCCACACCGGCCCCGACGCCGTGTTGCTGACCGCCCTGGCGCTGGCCCTGGCCGACTGGCGCGGCCGGGCACGGCCGGTGCTGGTCGACATCGAGGGCCACGGCCGGGTGGAGGAGGCCGTTCCGGGGGCCGAGCTCTCCCGCACGGTCGGCTGGTTCACCAGCGTCCACCCCGTACGCCTGGACCTGACCGGGCTCGACCCCGCCGGGGCCGCGTACGCCTCCGCCGCCCTCAAGCGGGTCAAGGAGCAGGTGCGGGCCGCTCCCGACAGCGGCATCGGCCACGGCCTGCTGCGCCATCTGCGGCCCGCCGCCGACGAGGCGGGTGCCGCGCTGCCCACGGCCGCCATCGGCTACAACTACCTCGGTCGTTTCGGTGCCGGCGACGGGGCCGAGCGCGACTGGGCACCCGCCGCGCTGACCGGCTCGCTCGGCGGCGGCGCCGACGACAGGCTGCCCGCCTCGCACACCCTGCAACTCAACGCCTCCACCCTCGACGGTCCCGAGGGGCCCCGGCTCCAGGCCGCGTTCACCTTCCCGGCCCGGCTGCTGGCCGCCCCGGACGTGGAGCGGCTGGCCCAGTGCTGGCTCGCGGCCCTGAGGGCGCTGGCCGCGACCGGTGCCCGCCCCGGCGCCGGCGGCCACAGCCCCGGCGACTTCCCGCTGGTGAGCGCCGCGCAGGAGGAGATCGAGGCGATCGAGGCGGCGAGCGGACCGCTGGCCGACCTGCTGCCGCTCTCGCCCCTCCAGCAGGGCCTGTTCTTCCTGTCCTCCTACGACGCCGACGGCACGGGCCCCGACGTCTACACCACCCAGCTCACCCTGGAGGTCGAGGGCGACCTGGACGCCGCGCGGATGCGGGCGGCGGCCGACGACCTGCTGGCCCGCCACCCGAACCTGCGCGCCGCCTTCCACATCCGACCCGACGCGCAACCGCTCCAAGCCATCCCCGAGCGGGTGCGCATGCCCTGGCGCGCGATCGACTTGGGCCCCACCGACCAGGCCGCCCCGACGGACCACCGGGACGACGCCACCCACGGGGGCCGGGCGCCCACCGCCGCGCCGCACGCCGCCGTACCCGACGAGGTGCGCGCCCGGGCGCGCCAGGTGCTCGCCGAGGAGCGGGAGCGACGCTTCGACCTGGCGGTACCTCCCCTGACCCGGCTGACCCTGATCCGGCTCGGCGAGCGCACCCACCTGCTGTCGCTGACCTCCCACCACCTGCTGCTCGACGGCTGGTCGGGCCCGCTGCTCATCCGCGACCTGCTCGACCTCTACCGGGGCACGCCCGAGCCGGCCCCGCGCCCCTACCGCGACTACCTGCTCTGGCTCGCCGACCGCGACCCGGCCGCCACCGCCGACGCCTGGCGCGCCACCCTGGCCGACATCGACGGGCCCACCCTGCTGGCGCCCACCGCCTCCGCCGCGCCCGCGAGCGTGCCGGGCCGGGTGGCGGTGGACCTGCCGGCCGACCTGGCCACGCGGATCACGACCTTCGCCCGCGCCGAGGGCGTCACCGTCAACGCGGTGCTCCAGGCCGCCTGGGGCGTCCTCCTGGGCTGGCTCACCGGACGGACCGACGTCGTCTTCGGCGTCACCGTCTCCGGCCGCCCCGCCGACCTGGACGGCGCCGACCGCATGATCGGCCTGTTCATCAACACCCTCCCCACCCGCGTCACCCTGGCCCCGACCCAGCGGCTGGTGGAGGTCGTGCACGCGGTGCGCGACCAGCAGGTCCGCATGATGGACCACCAGTACGCGTCACTGGCCGAGCTCCAGCGGGCGAGCGGGCACCGCGAACTCTTCGACACGCTGCTGCTGTTCGAGAACTACCCGGTCGACTCCGAGCAACTACGCCGCACCGAGCGGCGCGCGGGCCTGGCGGTCACCGGCGCCCAGGGCCACGACGCCACCCACTACCCACTGGTGCTCGTCGCCCTGCCCGGCACCGACCGGCTCGGCCTGGCCATCGACCACCGTCCCGAACTGCTGCCCGCCGAGCGGGCCCGCGCCATCGGCGCCCACCTGGTCGAGGTGCTCGACCAGTTCGTCAGCCGGCCCAGCACACCGGTGGCCGCCCTTCGGCCGGCCACCGTCGACCAGCGGGCGGCGCACGGCCCCACCCGGCCGATCGCGCCGGCGGGACTGGCCGAGCGGTTCACCCGACAGGCGGCGGCGACCCCCGAGGCCACCGCGCTCGTCGCCGGCGACCAGGAGTGGACCTACCGCCAACTCGACCAGCGCGCCCGCCTGATCGCCGCCCGCCTGACCGCGCGCGGCGCCGGCCCCGAGCACCTGGTGGCCCTCACGCTGCCCCGCTCGGCCGACCTGGTCGCCACCTTGCTGGCCGTGGCCCACACCGGCGCCGGCTACGTCCCCGTCGACCCCGAGTTCCCCGCCGAGCGCGTCGCCTACCTGCTGGCCGACACCCGCCCGGTGCTCGTGGTGGACGCGGCCTCGCCGGTGCTCGCCCCGCGCCAGCCGGCCGAGGCCCAGCCCACCGCGCCCGCGCCGACCGTCCGGCCCGAGGGCACCGCGTACGTCATCCACACCTCGGGTTCCACCGGCCGCCCCAAGGGCGTCGTCGTCACCCACCGGGGCCTGGGCAACCTGCTGGAGGCGATGGCCGACCTGCTGGGCACCGGCCCCGGCGACCGGCTGCTCGCCGTGACCACGGTCGGCTTCGACATCGCGGCCCTCGAACTCTTCGTACCGCTGTGCACCGGCGCCACCGTCGTCCTGGCCGACCGCGCCCAGGTCACCGACCCGCGCCTGCTGGCCCACCTGGCCGCGCGCACCGGGGCCACCCTCATGCAGGCCACGCCCTCGCTGTGGCGGGGCATCGCCGAGACGGTGCCCGAGGCGTTGGCGGGCCTGCGCGTCCTGTCCGGCGGCGAGCCGCTCGCGCCCGACCTGGCGACCACCCTCGCCACCCGGGGCGCGCGCCTGGTCAACCTGTACGGGCCGACCGAGACCACCGTCTGGTCCACGGCCGGCGACCTGACGGCCGACCAGGAGCCGCACATCGGGCACGCCCTGCCCAACACCTCCGCGCACGTGCTCGACCCGTGGTTGCGCCCGGTGCCCGCCGGCACCCTCGGCGAGCTCTACCTCGGTGGCGCGGGCCTGGCCCGTGGCTATCTGGGCCGGCCCGCGCTGACCGCCGAGCGTTTCGTGGCCTCGCCGTTCGGCCCGCCCGGCGCCCGCCTCTACCGCACCGGTGACCTGGCCGCCTGGCGCCCGGACGGCACGCTGCGCGTCGCCGGCCGCGTCGACCACCAGGTCAAGATCCGGGGCCACCGGGTGGAGCCCGGCGAGATCGAGACGGCCCTGCGCGAGCACCCACGGGTCACGGACGCGGTGGTGGTCGCGGTGCCCGACCCGGTGGGCACCCCCCGCCTGGTCGCCTACGTCACCGGGGCGCCCGAGGGCCTGCCGGAGTTCCTGTCCGCCCGGCTGCCCGCACACCTGGTGCCCTCGCTGACGGTGCCGCTGGAGCGGCTGCCGCTGACCCCCAACGGCAAGGTGGACCGGGCCGCGCTGCCCGCCCCCGAACTGGCCGTCACCGAGCGCGGCCGGGCCGCCCGCGACCCGCGCGAGGCCGTGCTCGTCGCCCTCTTCGCCGACCTCCTCGGCCAGCCCGACGCCGGGCCCGACGACGACTTCTTCGCCCTGGGCGGGCACTCGCTGCTGGCCATGCGCCTGGCCAACCGCGTGCGCTCCGCGCTGGGCACCGACGTCGCCATCCGCGACGTCTTCGACCACCCCACCCCGGCCGCCCTCGCCGAGGTGGTGCTGCCCCGTGGGACGCACCGCGCGCCCCTGACCCGGGGGGAGCGCGGCGCGCGGGAGCCGCTGTCCTTCGCACAGCGCCGGCTGTGGTTCCTGCACCGGCTGGAGGGCCCGAGCGCCACCTACAACCTCTACTTCGCGCTCCGCCTGACCGGCGATCTGGACGCCCCCGCGCTGCGCGCCGCCCTCGCCGACCTCCTCGCCCGCCACGAGCCGCTGCGCACGGTCTTCCCCGAGTCCGAGGGCCGGCCCGAGTCGGAGCCCTCGCCCGAGGACGGGGGAGAGGCCCTCGCGAGCGCGCCGGGCGCCGCCGCCGCGCCCGCCGACCAGGACGCCCTCGGCATCCCCTACCAGCGCGTGCTCGACGCGACCCAGGGCGCCACCGCCCTGGGCGACCTGACCCCGGTGCCGGTCACCGAGGCGGGCCTGGACGCGGCGCTGCGCGCGGACGCCACGGCCGCCATCGACATCACCCAGCAGATCCCGCTGCGCGTCCGGCTGCTGCGGGTGGGCGGCGACCACGTGCTGTCCGTGACGCTGCACCACATCGCGGGCGACGAGTGGTCCATGCGCCCCCTGGTCCAGGACCTGCGCGCGGCGTACGCGGCCCGCCGTCGGGGCACGGCCCCCACCTGGCCGCCGCTGCCCGTCGCCTACGCCGACTACGCCCGCTGGCAGCGCGAGGTCCTGGGCGCCGAGAGCGACCCGGAGAGCCTGCTCTCCCAGCAGGCCGACTACTGGCGCCAGGCCCTGCGCGGGGCACCCGAGGAGCTGGCCCTGCCCTACGACCGGCCCCGCCCGGCCGTCGCCGACAACCGGGGCGGCGCCGTGTCCTTCGAGCTCGGCCCCGAGGTCCACCGGGCGCTGCGGGCGTTGACCGCCGAGACGGGCGCCAGCGTGTTCATGGCCGCCCAGGCGGCGCTCGCCGCGCTGCTGGCCGGACACGGCGCCGGCACCGACATCCCCATCGGCACGCCGGTCGCCGGGCGCGGTGACGCGGCCCTGGACGACCTGGTCGGCTTCTTCGTCAACACCCTGGTGCTGCGCACCAGCGTCGCCGGCCGACCCACCTTCCGCGAACTGCTGCGCCGCGTACGGGACACCGACCTGGCCGCCTTCGAACACGCCGACCTGCCCTTCGAGCGCCTGGTGGACCTGCTGGCCCCCGAGCGCTCGCTGGCCCGCCACCCGCTGTTCCAGGTGATGCTGGTCTTCCAGAACCTCAGCGGCGAGAGCCCCACCCTGCCGGGCCTGGACGTCACCCCGCTCGGTGCCGACCCCGGCGTCTCCCGCTTCGACCTCGGCTTCACCCTGGCCGAACGGCCCGGCGGACAGGGCATCGCGGGCCTGCTGCACTACCAGAGCGCCCTGTTCGACCAGGCCACCGCGCGCTCGCTGGCCGACCGTTTCGCGGCCCTGGTCCAACGGCTGGTCGAGCGGCCGGACACACCGCTGCACCGCGTCCCGCAACTCGACGCGGCCGACCACGCCACCGCCCTGGCCAGCGCCACCGGCCCGACCCGTGACCTGCCCGCGCGGACCCTGCCGGCCCTGGTGGCCGCCGTCTGCGCCGACACCCCCGACGCCCTCGCCCTGGTCGACGGGCAGGGCCACACCCCGCTGACGTACGCCGCGTTCGACGCGCGCGTCGGCCGCCTCGCCGCCCTCCTGCGGGCGCGCGGCGCCACCCCGCACACCCGCGTCGCCATCGTGCTGCCGCGCTCGGTCGACCTGGTGGTGGCGGTGCACGCGGTGCAGCGCGCCGGCGCCGCGTACGTGCCCGTCGACCCCGACTACCCGGCCGAGCGGGTGGCCCACATGCTCGCCGACAGCGCCCCGCGCGTGACCCTCACCGACGCCGCGCACGCGCCGGACCTGCCCGCCGACCACACCCCGCTGGTCCTGGACACGCCCGCGACCGAGGCCGAACTGGCCACGGCCGACCCGGTGGGCCCGCCCGCCGAACTGACCGGCGCGCACCCCGCGTACGTCATCTACACCTCCGGTTCCACCGGCCGCCCCAAGGGCGTGGTCGTCTCGCACGCGGCGGCCGTCAACCGGCTGTCGTGGATGCGCGAGGAGTACGCCGTGGGGGCCGGCGACCGGGTGCTGCACAAGACGCCGGCCAGCTTCGACGTCTCGGTGTGGGAGCTGTTCCTGCCGCTGCTCGCCGGCGGCACGCTGGTCGTGCTGCCCGACGGGGCGCACCGCGACCCCGCGCTGGTGGCCGACGCCATCGACCGGCACCGGGTGACCGTCGCGCACTTCGTGCCGTCCATGCTGGCCGCCTTCGCCGCCCACCTGGACGACGAGGCCACCGGCGCCGAGCACGCCCGCTCGCCACGGCTGGTGTTCGCCAGCGGCGAGGCGCTGCCGCCGGCCGTCGCGGAGGCCACCCGCCGCGCTCTGCCCGGCGCGGCGCTGCACAACCTGTACGGCCCCACCGAGGCCGCCGTGGACGTCACCGCCTGGCCCACCGGGCCCGCCGACACGGCCGCCGTACCGATCGGGCTGCCGGTGTGGAACACCCGCGCCCTGGTGCTCGACCCCTGGCTGCGCCCGCTGCCGCCGGGCGTCGTCGGCGAGCTCTACCTCGGCGGCGACCAACTCGCCCAGGGCTACCTGGGGCGGGCCGCGCTGAGCGCCGAGCGCTTCGTGGCCGACCCCTACGGCCCGCCGGGCGGGCGCCTGTACCGCACCGGCGACCTGGTGCGCCGCCGCGCCGACGGCGCCCTGGTCTTCGTCGGCCGCGCCGACGGGCAGGTCAAGCTGCGCGGGCTGCGCGTGGAACTCGGCGAGATCGAGGCCGTGTTGGGCGAACACCCGCAGGTCGCCGCGTGCGCCGTGACGGTACGCGAGGACCAGCCGGGCCAGCGCTACCTGGCCGGCTACGTCGTCGCCGCCGGCGCCGAGGCGAGCCCCGAGGACCTGCTGGCCCACCTGGCCGGCCGGCTGCCGGACCACATGGTGCCCACCGCGCTGGTGGCCCTGGACGCGCTGCCGCTGGGCCCCAGCGGCAAGCTCGACCGGCGCGCGCTGCCCGCGCCCGACCTGGCCGGCGCCGCCACCCACACCGCGCCGCGCGACGCCCGCGAGGCGCTGCTGGCCGACCTGTTCGCCGACCTGCTGCGGACGCCCCGGGCCGGCGTCGAGGACAGCTTCTTCGCCCTGGGCGGCGACAGCATCCTCTCCATCCAACTGGTCGCCAGGGCCCGCCGGGCCGGCCTGGTCATCACCCCGCGCGACGTGTTCGAGCACAAGACGGCCGCCGCCCTGGCCCGCGCCGCCACCCCGGTGGCCGGCGCGCCGAAGCCGCCCCAGGTGGCGCCCACCGGCCGGGTACCGCTCACGCCCATCATGCGCTGGGCCCTGGAGCGGGCCGACATCGACGCCCTGCACCAGTTCACCCACCTCGTCGCCCCGCCGGACGCGGACAGCGCCTCGCTGGCCACCGCCCTGGGCTGGCTGCTGGACCACCACCCGATGCTGCGCGCCCGACTGGTCGAGACGGAGGGCACCGCCGCCCTGGACGTACCGCCCCCGGGGACCGTGACCGGCGCGCGGGTCCTCACCCGAGTGGACGCGCGGGGCCTGGCCCCGGGCGCGCTGGCCACCCTGGTCGCCGAACACACCGCCCGCGCCGTCGGGGAACTCGACCCGCGCGCCGGGGTCATGCTGCGCGCCGTGTGGTGCGACGCCGGGCCCGGCGTACCCGGCCGGCTGCTGCTGGTCGCCCACCACCTGGTGGTGGACGGCGTGTCCTGGCGGGTGCTCACCCCCGATCTGGCCGCCGCGCACGCGGCGGCGCGGGCCGGGCGGGCGCTGCCCCGGCCCACGAGGGGCGGCACGCCCTTCCGGCAGTGGGCGCTCGGTCTGGCCGACGCCGCCCGCCGCCCGGCCGTCCGCGCGCAGGAGGACCTGTGGCGCGCCCGCGAGGCCGGGCCCGCGCTGCCGCTGGGTCGGCGTCCGCTCGACCCGGCCACCGACACCGCCGACACGCTGGCGCACGCCGAGCGCCGACTGCCCACCGCGCTCACCCGGGCCCTGTTGACCGAGGTGCCGGCCACCGTGCACGGCGCCGTGCCCGAGGTGCTGCTGAGCGCGCTCACGCTGGCCATGGCCCGCTGGCGGGAGCTGCGTGGCGAGCGGGGCGAGGGGTGGGACGTGGTCGCCGTGGAAGGGCACGGTCGCGAGGAGAGCGCGGTGCCCGGCGCCGAACTCTCCACCACCGTCGGCTGGTTCACCTCCTGGTACCCCGTGGTCCTGGACCCGGCGGGCGCCGACCTGACGGAGGCGCTGGGTGGCGGGCCCGCCGCCCGCGCCGTCCTGACCCGGATGAAGGAGCAGCTCCGCGCCCCGGCGGAGAACGGCATCGGCTACGGCCTGCTCCGCTACCCGCCCCACGACCCGGCACCGGACGACCGGCCCTCCGCCACCCCGACGAAGCAGGCTCCGACGCCGCCCGGCCAGGCTTCGGACGACAACACCCCCAGCGGTCAGGCGCCCGCCGGCCAGATCTCCGACGGCCAGGCCCCGCCCGCCCAGGCGCCCGCCGCCGCGACGCGACCCGCCCCGGGCGAGGGGAGTCCGCCCGGCGTGGACGTCGCCTCGGCCCCGCCCGCCGTCGACACCACCCCGCCCGTGGTCTTCAACTACTTCGGCCGCTTCACCGGGGACGGCGCGGCCGACCCCGAACACGAGACCGCCTGGAGCCCGGCCCCCGAGGCGCTGCCCGCACCCCGCCCCGGGCACCGCCGGCCCCCGGTGCTCTTCCCGCTGGAGATCAACGCCTCCACCGTGGACGGGCCCGACGGCCCGGTGCTCGGCGCCCGCTGGTCCAGCCCGGCCGGCATCCTGACCGGGGAGGAGCTGGCGGAGCTGGCCGACCTGTGGGTGACGGCGCTGACCGGGCTGGCCGCCCACGGCGGCCCGGCCACCCACACCCCCTCCGACTTCCCGCTGGTCAGCCTCGCCGAGGACGAGGTGGCCGCGCTGGACGCGCGCTACCGGGACCTGCGCGACATCTGGCCGCTGACCCCGCTCCAGGAGGGCCTGGTCTTCCTGGCCGGCATGGCCGCCGACGACGCCGAGGCATACGGATCGGACCCGGCGTACGAGGCCGGCCGCGCGGGCGCGTCGGACCCGGCCACGGCCGACGGCGAGGCCCCCGACGAGCCGGTGGACGTCTACACCATGCAGCTCGCGCTGCGCCTGTCGGGCGACATCGACACCGCCGCGCTCCGCGAGGCCGCCGCCGAGCTGCTGGCCCGCCACGAGAACCTGCGCACCGCGTTCGTGAACACCACCACCGGCACCCCCGTACAGCTGGTGCTCGACGCGGTCGAACCGGACTGGTCGGTCAGCGACCTGTCCGACCTGCCGGAGGCCGAACGCGAGGCCCTGCTCACGACGGTGGCCGCCGCCGAGCGCACCCGCCGGTTCGACCCCGCCGCCCCGCCGCTGCTGCGAATGCGCCTGGTGACCCTGGCCGCCGACCGCAGCGTGCTGGTCGTCACCAACCACCACCTGGTGCTCGACGGCTGGTCGCTGCCGCTGCTCGTCCAGGAGCTCTTCCAGCTCTACGCGGCCCGCACCGCCGGCACCCCGCCGCCGCCCCGCCGCCGCCCCTTCCGCGACTTCCTGGCCTGGCTGGTGGCGCGCGAGGCCGGCGAGGCGGAGGCGGCCTGGCGTACGGCACTGGCGGGGGTCAGTGAGCCGACGCTGCTGGCGCCGGCCGACCCGGCGCGCCGGCCCGTGCTCTCCCGGCACATCCCCCTCCAGCTCCCCGAGGCGCTGGACCGGTCGCTGACGGCGCTGGCCCGGAGCAGCGGGGTCACCCTCAACACCGTCGTCCAGTTCGCCTGGGGCGTGCTCCTCGCGCGCCTGACCGGCCGCGAGGACGTCGTCTTCGGTGCCACCGTCTCCGGGCGGCCCCCGGAGATCGAGGACGTGGAGACCATGGCGGGCCTGTTCATCAACACCCTGCCCGTCCGGCTGGACCTGCGCCCGGGCGGCACGGTGCGCGAGGTGCTGGCCCGCCTCCAGGACGAGCAGGCCAGGCTCTCGGCCCACCAGTACCTCGGCCTCTCCCGCATCCAGCGGATCGCCGGCGCCGGCGAACTCTTCGACACGCTGCTGGTGTTCGAGAGCTACCCGGTCGACGCGGACGGGCTGCGCCGCGCCGAGGAGTCCGGCTCGCTGGCCGTCACCGGCGGCGACAGCGCCGACTCCACGCACTACCCGCTCACCCTGGCCGTGGACCCCGGCAACGCCCGGCTCACCCTGGAGTACCGGCCCGACCTGTTCACCGACGACGACGCGCGGGACCTCGCACGCCGCCTGACCCGCGTCCTGGAGAGCCTGGCGGCCCGGCCCGACGAGCCCTGCGCCCGCCTGGAGGTCCTGGACCCGGCCGAGCGGTCGCGTATCACCGTGGACTGGAACGCCACCGACCAGCCGCACGCCGACCAGACCCTGCCCGAGCTGCTGGCCGCACGCGTGCGCGTGGCACCCGACGACACCGCCCTGGTCCGCGACGAGACCCGCCTGACCTTCGCCGAACTCGACGGCCGCGCCAACCAGCTCGCCTGGGAGCTGATCGCGCGCGGCATCGGACCCGAGGACGTGGTGGCGCTCATGCTGCCGCGCACCCTGGACCCGATGATCGCGCTGCTGGCCGTGCACAAGGCGGGCGCCGCCTACCTGCCCGTCGACCCCGACTACCCGGCCGAGCGCATCGGCTACCTGCTCGGCGACGCCGCCCCCCGCCTCCTGCTGACCACCACCGGCATCGACGCCAGCCGCCCGGTGGCCGAGGTCCCCGTACTCCACCTGGACCAGCGGGACGTACGCGAGCGGCTGCGCACCCGCCCCGACCACGACCCCACCGACCGGGACCGCACGCGCCCCCTGCGCCCGCAGCACCCGGCGTACGTCATCTACACCTCGGGCTCCACCGGCGCCCCCAAGGGCGTGGTCATCTCGCACCGCAACGTCGTCAACCTCTTCCACAGCCACCGCAGGGCGCTGTACGAGCCGACCGTCGCCGCCACCGGGCGCCGGAGGCTACGCGTCGGCCACGCCTGGTCGTTCTCCTTCGACGCCTCCTGGCAGCCCCAGCTCTGGCTCTTCCACGGGCACGCCGTCCACATCCTGTCCGAGGAGCTCCAGGGCGACCCGGAGGCGATGACCGCCTACCTGCGCACCCACCGGATCGACTTCATCGAACTGGCCCCCTCGGTCCTGGCCCAGCTGGAGCGGGCCGGCCTGACCGAGGGCGGGCACTGCCCGCTGGCCCTGCTGGGCGTGGGCGGCGAGGCCGTGCCCGACGTCCAGTGGACCCGCCTGAAGCGGCTGCCGCACACCCGCAGCGTCAACCTGTACGGGCCCACCGAGTGCACCGTGGACTCGCTGCTGGCCCGCATGGAGGACAGCCCACGGCAGGTCATCGGCCACCCGGTGGACAACGCGCGGGTCTACCTGCTGGACGCGGGGCTGCGCCCGGTCCCGCCCGGTGTCAGCGGCGAGCTGTACATCGCCGGCGCCGGCCTGGCCCGTGGCTATCTGGGCCGCTCCGCGCTGACGGCCCAGCGCTTCGTGGCCGACCCCTTCTCGCGTACCGGCGGGCGCCTGTACCGCACCGGGGACCTGGCGCGCTGGACCGAGCGGGGGGCGGTGGAGTTCCTGGGCCGCGTCGACGACCAGGTCAAGATCCGGGGCTTCCGGGTCGAACTCGGCGAGATCGAGACGGCCGCCGCCGACCACCCGGCCGTCGCCCAGGCCGTCGTCGTGGCCCGCGAGGACGCCGGCGTACGCCGCCTGGTCGGCTACGTCGTCCCACGCGCCGGTGCCACCGCCGACCCCGCGCGCCTGCGGGCCCATCTCGCCCAGCGCCTCCCCGCCCACCTGGTGCCCGCCGCCTTCGTGGTGGTGTCCGAACTGCCGATGACCACGCACGGCAAGCTCGACCGGGCCCGGCTGCCGGCGCCCGACTTCGGCGCCGCGGCCGGCGGCCGGGAGCCGGAAGGCGAGCGGGAGCGGGCGCTGTGCGCGGCCATGGCGGCCGTGCTCGGCCTGCCCCGGATCGGCGCGGACGACGACTTCTTCGCCCTGGGCGGCGACAGCATCGTCTCCATCCAGCTCGTCAGCCGCCTGCGCGCGGACGGCTGGCGGCTCTCACCGCGCCAGGTGTTCCTGCTGCGCACGCCCGCCGCCCTGGCCGACGCGCTGACCGGCGTCGCGCGCGGTGCGGCCGAGGCGGAGTCCGCCGGGGTGGGCACCGCGCCCAGTACCCCGATCATCGAGTGGCTGCGCGAGTTGGGCGGCCCCATCGGCGAGTACTCCCAGTCCACCGTCCTGCGGGTGCCGGCCGCGCTGGGCCTGGCCGACCTCACCTCGGCCGTCCAGACACTGCTGGACCGACACCACCTGCTGCGCGCCCGTCTGGTACGCCACCGGGCCGAGCCGGCGAGCGGGGCCGCCGAGCGCTGGGAGTTCGACATCCCCGGGCCCGGGACCGTGCGGGCGGCGGACCTGGTGGAGCGGATCGACGTGCGCGAGGTGCCCGCCGGCCGTGACCTGGCGCACGTCATGGGCGAGAAGCTGCTGGCCACCGTCGGCGAACTCGACCCGCGGGCGGGCCGGATGGCGCGCCTGGTGTGGTTCGACGCCGGCCCCACCCGCCCCGGGCGGCTGCTGATGCTGCTGCACCACCTGGTGGTGGACGGCGTGTCCTGGCGGGTCCTCCACCCGGACCTGCGGGCGGCCTGGGAGGCGGTCCACACGGGCGGCGAGGCCAAGCTGGACTCCGTCCCCACCTCGTTCCGCACCTGGTCACGCGCGTTGGCCAGCGCGGCGACCACCCCGGAGCGCGAACGCGAACTGCCGCACTGGCGACAGACGCTGGCCGCCGCCACGGCCCCGCTGGCCTCCCGCCCGCTGGACCCGGCCCGCGACACCGTCCGCACCCTCACCCACCTCAGCGTCGAGCTGGCGCCCGAGCACACCGGCCCGCTGCTGACGACAGCGGTGCGCGAGACGGGCGCCAGCGTCAACGAACTGCTGCTGGGCGCGCTGTCCGTGGCCGTCGCGCACTGGCGCGAGCGGCGCGGTGACCCGGACCCCGGACGCACGGTGGTGGCCATGGAAGGGCACGGCCGCGAGCAGGACATCGTGCCCGGCGCCGACCTCTCGCGCACGGTCGGCTGGTTCACCTCCGTCTACCCCGTGCGGCTGGACGCGGCCGGCCTCGACCTGGCCGAGGCGCTTGGCGCGCACGGCGACGGCAGGGCGCTGCGCGAGGCGGTCGGCCGCGTCGGCGACCAGCTCGCCGAGGTGGCCGACCACGGCATCGGCTACGGTCTGCTGCGCTACCTCAACCCGCGCACCGGTCCGCTGCTGGCCGCGCTGGGCACGCCCGAGGTGCAGTTCAACTACCTGGGCCGGTTCGTCGGCAGCGCCCCGGTCGCGGACGCCGACCCCGACCCCGGCGCTCCCGGGGCCCCCGAGGGTGGGCCCGACGGGGGCGGCGACTGGGCCCCGGCGCCCGAGGCGGGCGTGCTCGGCGGCGGCCGGGACCTGGACATGCCCGTGGGCTACCTGCTGGACATCACCGCCTCCACGGTCGACGGCCCCGACGGGCCGCGGCTCCGCGCCGGTTGGGTCTGGCCGGGCGGCCTCCTGTCCGAGGAGAGCGTGCGCGAACTGGCCCAGGCGTGGACGACGGCCCTGCGCGGCCTGTCCGCCCTGGGCCGCGCGCGCCCCGGCGACGCGGAGCCGGGCGCGTAGCGGCGCGGACGGCAGAGCCGGTAGCGGGCGGGGGCCAGGCCCCCGCGCGCCACCGGCGTGCCGGGAGCCCGGCGCCCGCCCGGCGGGGCGTCACCGAGACCGGTCCCCGCGAGCGCGCGCCTTCCCTTCCCGCCCCTTCGCGCCCCGGCGCCCCGCGCGCGACCCCGTGCACACGGGCGCCACCCGCGCGATCCGGACCCGCGCACGCGACCGGCCCCGTGGGCCCGGGGCGAGAAGCCGGGCCCACGGGGCCGGAGTCAACCGACCGCGCGGGCGGCGGGGCCGGCCACCCGCCAGCCCCGCACAGCGCTCAGCGGGTCACAGCTTCTGGAGGATCTTCTCGATCTCGTCCACCGCGCCGTTGCCCCAGCGGTAGGACGCGACCGTGTAGTGCTGGATCGGGAAGGCGTGGCCGGCCTTCACGGCGGGGACGCCCTTCCACACCTTGTTGTCCAGCAACTGCTGGGTCAGGGCCGGCGGCTTGCCGTCGAAGAGCCGCGGGTAGAGCAGCACGTCGCAGTCGTCGAGGATCTCCAGCTCCTCGTACGACTTCTGGGTGAAGCCCGCCTCGTCCGGCGCGATCTTCGCCCCGATCCTCAGGCCCAGGTCACGCATGACCGTCAGCAGGGTCGAACCGAGGAAGAACACCCCGTTCTGGCCGCCGCTGAGCGGCGCCCAGGTCGTCTTGGCGATCTGCTGGGCGTACTTCTCCTTCACTTCCTTCAGCCGCCGCTGGTATTCCGACTTGGCGTCGGTGAGCGCGTCGCGGCGGTTGACCGCGTCCGCGATCTTGTCGAGCTGCTCGTACCAGAGCGCCCCGCTGTCCTGCCAGTTGTAGTACGCGACCGGGGCGATGGTCTTCAGCGGCGCCGTCTTGTCCTTGTAGAACTGGTCGATGATCAGGTCGGGCTTGAGTGCCCCGATGGCCTGGGCGTTGAGGGAACCGGACACACCGATCGTCTTGACCCGGCGCAGCTTCTGGTAGATGTCGGCGGGCAGCGCGGCGGGGTTGGCGACCCCGTCCGGGATGCCCACGGGCACGATGCCGAGGTCGAGCAGCATCAACGCGTCCCAGTTCTCGGTGGCGATGACGCGCCGCGGGTGGGCGGGCGCCTCGATGGTGCCGTTCTCCGTCTTCACGCTCCGCGTGTCCGCACCCTCGCCGCCCTTGCCCCCCTTGTCGCCCTTCTTGTCGTCATCGTCGTTGGATTCGCCCACCCCGCAGGCGGCTAGCCCGACGGCGGCGGCTGTTCCGGCCAGTCCGCCGAGGAACGCCCGGCGCTTGACAGGCGAGAACGGGATGGCGGATCGGGTCATCTCGGTACTCCTTGCACGTCGAATGCGGCGCGACGATGTCGCGCATCAAAGGTTAGGCTTGCCTAACTTACTCCTTGGCCGCAAGATCTAGGGAGTTGACCATCGTCGAGCCAGTGAGGAGCCCACCAGGATGAGCGGGGCGTCGACCCAAGAGCACCGGTACGCGAGCCGTCGGCCAGGCAGGCTGAACGTCACGAGGGTGCGCCAGGTGCGCCGGATCACCCCGCGTATGACCAGGATCACCTTCGGGGGTGATGACCTGTCAGCCTTCCTGAGCAACGGCACCGACCAGCACGTCGCGCTCTACTTCTACGAGCCGCACGTCGAGTTGCCCAGGCCCTTCACCACCGAGGCCGCCCGCGACCTGCTGTCCGTCGCCCGCCCCCGACTGCGCCGCTACACCATCCGCGACCACCGCCCCGAACGGGCCGAGGTCGACATGGACTTCGTCCTGCACGGCTCCGACCAGCTCGCCTCCGGCTGGGCCGAGACGGTCGCACCGGGCGACGAGAGCATCTGGTTCGGCCCGAGCCCGGCCTACCCGCTGGACCCCGAGGCGCCCTGGTACCTGTTCCTCGGTGACGAGACGGCCCTGCCCGCCATCGCCGTCACCCTGGCCGCCCTGCCCGCCACGGCCAGGGCCCGGGTCCTGATCGAGGTCGCCGACGCGCAGGAGCAACAGCCGCTGCCCACCGTGGCGGACGTGGACGTCACCTGGCTGCACCGCGACGGCCGCCCGGCGGGGGAGGCCCTGCACGCGGCGGCGCTGGCGACCACGCTGCCGCCGGGCGCCGGCCGGGTGTGGGGCGCGGCCGAACGGGGCGTGGTCAAGTCCCTGCGCGGGCACTACGTTCGCACCCTCG
This sequence comes from Streptomyces sp. NPDC057702, assembly GCF_042799315.1. NCBI lineage: Bacteria > Bacillati > Actinomycetota > Actinomycetes > Kitasatosporales > Streptomycetaceae > Streptomyces > Streptomyces sp. NPDC057702. The sequence continues at coordinate 72,047 of NZ_JBHVJC010000028.1, forward strand.
GCATGGACCGGGCCCACACCCACCTCACCGCGTACTGGACGCGGGGCGAGACACAGGACAGCGAGGTCTGAGCGCCCCATGCGCAGCCACCGCCCCCCGGGCAGCCACCCCGTCCCGCGCGTGAACCCCCTCCCGCGCGCCCACCGCCCCCGAGCCGGCGCCCCGGCCGGCCCGCCGCCCACGCCCGCGCGCGGCCACCAGCGGCCGGCGCCCCACCCCGAACGGCCAACGGAGGTCGCGCCGACCATGCCCACCCGCCTCACCGGGAGCGGCGCGTGACGCCCCCCGTGGCCGACCCGCGACCGGGCCCCACCGGCCTGCTGCTGTGGTGCCTGCGCGACAACGCGGGCCGCGTCGCGATCGCCGTCGTCGGCGGCCTGCTCTACCAGATCGCCCTGATCGGCCTGCCCTGGTGCGTGGAACGGGCCCTGGACCGGGGCATCACCGTCGACGAGCCGTCCGCCACGCTGCGGTGGGCCGGTGTCATCGCCGCCGTCAGCGTCGCCGCCGCGCTCGGCGAGATCGTCCTCGGCTGGCAGTCCACGATCAGCGCGACACTCACCGGCAACCGGCTCTACCTGCGCCTGGCCGACCGCATCGCCGCCCTGGACGGCGCGGCCCTGGGCCGGTACGGCGAGGGCGACCTGAGCATGCGTGGCACGCGCGACGTCGACCTGATACGCACCTGGCTGATGGGCTTCGCCTCCTTCGTCACCGGCGCCGTCGGCTTCGTCGTCATGATCGTCGCCATCCTCGGCCTCGATCCGCTGCTCGCCGTGGTCGGCCTGGCCTGCGTGCCGCCGCTGGTGCTCATCAACACCGTGCTCTTCCCCAAGTGGTTCGGAGCGGCCAATGCCGACCTGTCCACCGCCCACGGTTCCCGCGCCGACGCGGTGGAGGAACTGCTGTCCGCCAGCGCCGCCGTCCGTGGCCTCGGCGGCGAACGGGCCCTGGTGGAACGGCACGACGAACGCAGCTCCCACGTCACCCACCACACCCTGCTCACCGCCCGGGTCTCGGCGAGCTGGGCCGCCGCCTCACCGTTCGTGCCCGGCCTGGCCATCGGCGTCGGCCTGGGCGTCGGTGGCCTGGCCGTCCTGCGCGACGACATGTCCATCGGCGGCATCGTGGCGTTCACGAGCTGGATGAGCATGCTGGTGCTGTGGGTGGGCGTGCTCACCCTGCGGCTGAGCCAGCTCAGCCAGGCCCGCACCGCCGCCCGCCGCCTGACCGAGGTCCTTGAGAGCGAACCGGCCCTGGCCGCGCCCGCCGAGCCCACCGCGCTGCCGGCCACCGGCGACCTGGTCGCCGAGGGTGTCGGCGTGCACCGCGAGGGCCGCCCGATCCTGGCCCCCACCAGCCTCACCGCCCGCCCCGGCGAACTGGTCGCCGTCACCGGCCCGATGGCCTCGGGCAAGACCACCCTGCTGCGCGTCCTGGCCCACCTGGAGGCCACCAGCCAGGGCGCCGTACGGTACGGAGCCGTACCGCTGACCCGGGCCGCGCCCGAGGAACTGCGGGCCCGTATCGCCTACGTACCGCAGCGGCCGGTCACCATCAGCGGCACCCTGGCCGAGAACCTGCGCCTGGGGGGCGACTTCAGCGACGCGCAACTGCGCGAAGCCTGCCGGCTGGCCGCGCTGGAGGACTACCTCGCCGCGCTGCCCGACGGCCTGGAGACGCCGCTGGGGGAGGGCGGCAACACCCTCTCCGGCGGCCAGTCCCAACGCCTGGCGCTGGCACGGGCGTTGCTGCGCGAGCCGAGCGTCCTGCTGCTCGACGACGTGACCTCAGCGGTCGACACCGAAACCGAGAAGGCCATCGTGGAACGACTCACCACCCGCGCCGACGCGATGACCGTGGTCTTCGCCACGCACCGTCCGGCCGTGCTCGCCGCCGCCGACCGCGTCATCACCCTGGACCACGCGGCGACACCGGCCGTGGCCGACGAGAAGCGGGTGAGCGCGGGTGGCTGAGCAGCAGGGACTCTCCGAGGCCCCCCAGCAGGAGGCCGTCCTACGCCGCGCCTGGCCCTACCTGCGCGCCGAACGCCGCGGCATCGCGCTCGCGCTGGTGGGCAGCGCGGCGGCCACCGCCTGCACCGTCGCCGTACCCGCCGTCATCGGCGCCGGCGTCGACCAGCTCATCGAGGACGACCGCGCCGGCCTGCTCACCGCCGCCGGCGTGCTCGTCGGTCTGATCGTGGTACGCCTCGTGCTGTTCCGGCAGTCCGAGATCTGGCTCACCACGGTCGGCGAACGCGTCGTGCGCTCCCTGCGCGAACTGGCCGTTCGCCGGCTGTCCCAGGCCCCGCTGCGCTTCCTCGAAGCGCACCGCTCCGGCGACCTGCTGCGGCGCACCACCACCGAGATCGCCGATCTCGCCAACTTCGTGCGCAGCCAGTTGCCCGAGGTCCTCACGGTCCTGGGCTACCTGCTGTTCACCACCGTCCTGCTGGTGAGCTACTCGCCGCTGCTCACGCTCGCGCTGCTGGTGGTGTTCGTGCCCGGCATCGTGTGGGTGCTGCGCCGCTTCAAGCGCGCGGCGGGCCCGGCGTTCGCCGCCGAGGCCGCCGCCGCCGGCACCGTGGCCGCCACCTACCGCGAACTGGTCCAGTCCCGCGAGATGCTCCAGACCAACAGCGGGGTCGGCGCCTGGCGGCAGCGCTTCCTGGCCGACAGCGAGCACCGCTACCAGGCCGCGCGCCGCACCCAGAAGTCGCTGTTCGTCATCAGCCTCTCGCGCGTCGTACAGGGCCTGACCACGGTCGTCCTGCTGCTGCTCGGTGGTTGGCTGGCCGCCGAGGGACGGATCAGCGTCGGCACCGTCGTCGTCTTCATCCTGGCCACCCGACAGCTTTTCGACTCGGCCACCCAGGCGTCCAACCTGGTCGGCCAGTTGCAGCTCACCAAGGTCGGCCTGGCCCGCCTCCTCGACCTGCTCACGACGACGGCCCCACCGACCGGGACGGCCGAGGCCACCACATCCGCCCGGCCGCCCCGCCCCGCCCCCGACGCCGTCTCCGGACCGACCGTCGAGGACACGCCCGGCGCGCCAGGCGAGCAGCCCGGCCGGGGTAGGCCGGACCCGTACGCGACGCCCGAACGGGGCGACCTGGAGGTGCGTGACGTGCGCTACTCCTACGTCGCCGACGCCGAGGTGCTGCACGGCCTGAACGTCACCATCCCCGCCGGCGACCGGGTGGCCCTGGTCGGCCCGACGGGAGCCGGCAAGACCACCCTGGCCAAGCTCGTCACCGGCCTGTACACCCCCGACACGGGCAGCGTCACCTACGACGGCGTGGACCTGCGCGACCTGCCCCCGGGCGAGCTGCGCCGCCGCATCGTCCTGGTACCCCAGCGCGTGCACCTGATCAGCGGCACGCTCCGGGACAACCTGGCGCTGGTGCCCCGCCGACCGACCGAGGACGAGGTGGGCGAGGCCATCGCCCGCCTGGGCCTGGAGAGCTGGGTGACAGGGCTGCCCGACGGGCTCGCGACCCGGCTGGGTGGCGGAGGAGGCCGCCTGTCGGCCGGTGAGGTGCAGTTGATCGGCCTGGTCCGGGCGGCCCTGGTCGACCCCGCCGTCCTGGTCCTCGACGAGGCCACCGCCGACATCGACCCCGAGACGGCCCGCACGTTGGAGACGGCGATCGACGTGCTCCGCGCCGACCGCACCCTGATCGTCATCGCCCACCGCGCATCCACGATCGAACGCCTACCCCGCGTGATCCGACTCGACCACGGCGGCATCGACCCGCTCCCCACCCCCCGCCCAGCCACCCCCTGACCACCCCACCCACCCCCAAGCCCGGCCGAGTGCCCCACACCCGACCAGGCACCCCGGCCCGGCAGGGTGCCTCGGCCCGACGGGGCACGAACGGGATCCGGGGCCGTACGCGGTGTCACGTCCGGCGTGGCGGTGTGGTGGCGTGTGGGCCCCAGTGCGAGCGGGTGTGTGTGGGCCTGGCGTCGCGGGCCCTGGTGTGGAGGCGAGGAAGCCTCGTCGGCTGAGCCAGGTGGGGTGGTGTGCCATGGGCGTTCCGTGTGATGTGCGGTGGCACACCCCGGTGCACGGCCCTGTGGCGTGTGGGGCCCGGCATCACGGGCCCCGCTCTGAACCGGGCCCCGGCCGGCCCGAACGGGGTCGGATACCGACGACAACCCACGTGGCGAGCGGCGCCACAGCCCGCGCGCCACGCCGAGGCGCCCAGCCATCCGCGCCGCCGCCTCCGCGCCCTCGGCCCAGCTCCACAGTGCCCCTGGCGCTCACACCTTGCGGTAGTCGTACGCCTCCTCGGCGGCGGCTGCCACGGCGTCCAGGTCGGCTCCGGTGGCGGCGGTGACCACCGCCGCCACCGCGCCCTCCACCAGCGGGGCGTCCACCAGCCGGGTGCCGGCGGGCAGTTCGTCCTCGTCGGCCAGCAGCGCCTTGACCGTCAGGACGGCGCTGCCCAGGTCCACCAGGAGCGCCACGCCCGCGCCGCCGTCCACCGCCCGCGCCGCCTCGACCACCAGCTCCGCGCTCGTGCCCAGACCACCGTCGCGAGTGCCGCCCGCGGGCGCCACCGGCGCGCTCGCCAGCCCCGCCAGACCCCGGGCCAGGTCGGCGACGGCTGCCGCGACCGGGCCGCTGTGCGAGACCACGACCACCCCGACCCGACCGTCTTCGGCCACCCGCCGCACCGCGCTCACCGCGCCACCTCCGCGAGGGCCGCGAACAGCAGCACCGAGGAAGCCGCGCCCGGGTCCAGGTGCCCGACACTGCGCTCCCCCAGATAGCTGGCCCGCCCCTTGCGCGCCCGCAGCTCCACCGTCGCCCGCGCGCCCTCCTCGGCCGCGGCCGACGCCACGGCGAACAGCTCGGCGTCCCCGCCCCCCGCGCCGGCGGGAGCGGAGGCGGTCGCGTCGTCCGCGTCGCCCGCGCCCAGTGCGTCGGCCCCCGGCCCCAGGGCGTCCAGCATCGTCTTGTCACCCGGCGCCGCCCCGCCGAGCTGCGCCACCGCGGCGACCCCGGCTCGCAGCGCCACTCCCAGCCGCACCGCGCTGACCTGCCGCGCGTCGCCCAACTCCTTGCCCGTACGCCGCAGCAGGGTGCCGTACAGCGGCCCGGAGGCGCCGCCCACCGTCGAGATCAACTGCCGCCCGGCCAGCGCCAGCACCGCCCCCGGGGTGGCCGGTGGATCGGCGTCCAGGGCGGCGGTGACGGCGGCGAAGCCGCGGCGCAGATTGCTGCCGTGGTCGGCGTCCCCGATCGCCGCGTCGAGCTCGGTGAGACGGTCCGCCTCCCGGGCGACGGCGGTGTCCACCGCCGCCAGCCACCGCACGAAGAACGCCGCGTCCAGCCCCGCGGCGGCGTCGACACCCGACCCGGGGGCGGGGTCGGCACGCGAGGCGGTGGGGTCGCTGTTGGAGGCGGATGCGCTGCCGGACACGGGCTGGTCCCTTCGCTCGTTCGACCGGCCGGGCCGGTCCTCTTCCATCGCTGCGGCCCACCCTACGCAGCGTGCCCGGCCCCGCCGGTAGCGGCGGGCCCGCGCCGCTACAGGCCCCAGCGCAGGGCGGGAGTGCGCACCGGCGCGTCCCACAGCCGCAGCAACTCCTCGTCGGCCTGACACAGCGTCACCGTGCAACCAGCCATGTCGAGCGAGGTGACGTAGTCCCCGACCAGGCTGCGCAGCACCGGCACTCCTCGCTCGGCCAGCACCCGGTGCACCTCGGCGGCGTACCCGTACAGTTCGAGCAGCGGGGTGGCGCCGGCGCCCCCCACCAGCAGCAGCACGGGGTTGGTCGGCCGCAGGTCCTCCAGTACGGCGTCCACGGCGAAGTCCGCGATCTCGTGCGAGGTCATCATGGGACGCCGGGCGCGCCCCGGCTCGCCGTGGATGCCCACGCCCAGTTCCAGCTCCCCGTCGGGCAGTTCGAACGTCGGTCCGCCCCTGGCCGGCGTCGAGCAGGCGCTGAGCGCGACCCCGAAGCTGCGCGCGGACGCGTTGACCCGGCGGGCGATGGCCGCCACCCGGTCCAACGGGGCGCCCTCCTCGGCGGCGGCACCCGCGATCTTCTCCACGAACAGCGTGGCCCCCGTGCCACGCCGACCGGCGGTGTGCTCACTGTCGATGACCGCGACGTCGTCGTCCACGACGACCTTGGCCACCTGAACCCCCTCGTCCTCGGCGAGTTCCATGGCCATGTCGAAGTTGAGCACGTCGCCGGTGTAGTTCTTGACCACGAACAGCACGCCACTGCCGCTGTCCACGGCCGCCGCCGCCCTGACCATCTGGTCCGGCACGGGCGAGGTGAAGATCTCCCCGGGACAGGCCGCGTCCAACATCCCCGGCCCCACGAACCCCCCGTGCAACGGCTCGTGCCCCGACCCGCCGCCCGACACCAGGGCCACCTTCCCGGCCACCGGCGCGTCCCGCCGCACGATCACGCGACGGTCCACATCCACCGTCAGCTCCGGATGCGTGGCGGCCATCCCCCGCAACGCGTCGGCGACCACGGTCTCGGGCACATTGATGAGCATCCTCAACTGTCTCTCCCTGGTGCACTAGCAGACGGGTCTGTGAGCTGCGTTTTCGCGGGTCAGGTTAGCCTTGAACAGTTCTTGGCCGTGGCGTCGCACCAGGGGTGGAGGCGGGTTCCCCAGCGCGAACAGTCGAACCAGTATGGGGCGGGAACCCCCACCACGGTGATCTCGTCATGGTGGTCCGCTGTTTCCGACACGGGTGCGCGACGGTCGCGGTGGCGGTGGGGCGACCGCGAGTGAGCGGGTGGGCCTCGCGGGTGCGCGTGACCCCGCACCCGCTACGAGCGACGTGCCGACCTTCATTAGGGCCCGCTCGAACGCGCCCGCGGCGTCATCCGCTTCCGACGACTCCGGGCGGCACTCCGCGACGATCAGCGACACTCCAGCGGGACCTCGACGTGCTGCCCGAGCAGAGGCCGCGCGAGGGGCGCGCGGTGGGCTCCGTGCTCGGTGTGGTCGGCCCGCAGTATGCCGGGCGGCGCACCGACAGCGCCGGTGGAACGCGAGGGACCAGGAATGGCGAACGAGATCACGGCGTCCGGTGGGGCGCGGACTGGGCCATTCGCCTGTGAATCACCTCCACATGGCAGATCCACCCGGGCGGGTCGCGTGCGGAGGATGGCTGGATGGTGGGGGTCTGTCGGGGGTGTGCCGACGATTCCCGGCGGCCCGCCCCACGAGCGGTGAGCGGTGCCACCGTCACCGCTCTGGCAGACGCCCGCCAGTACCCGCCCACGTCGAGCCCGCCCCCTGGAGGAGATCACCATGGCCAGCGCGCACCCCGTCTTCGAGCCCTTCGACGGCTCCCCGCTCCGCCACCAGTGGGTGCTGTCCAAGGGCGTGCGGGCCGACGCCGACGGACTCCGGCTGACCACCGACGAACCCGAGCGGGCCGGCCTGGCCCTGCTGTCCGCGGAGTCGTTCCCGGCCGGAGGCGACCTCGTCATCGACTTCGACTACGCGGTGACCGGCGGCGAGGGCGGCGGCGGCCTCGGCGACGGCTTCTGCGTCCTCCTCCTCGCGCACGGCACCGGCGCCCCGGGGGCGTACGGGGCCGGGTTGGGCTACTCGTTCGTCAACTACAAGAAGATCTACGAGCCGGGTGTGGCCGACGGGTACCTGGGCGTCGGCTTCGACACCTTCGGTGACTTCGCTACGGGGCTCACCGGCACCGGCGGCACGGACCGTCACCCGGACAGCGTCGGTGTCCGTGGCGCGGGCAACCGCTTCGACGGCTTCCCGTGGCTGGGCGGCGCGGCGGCCGAGGGAGGCTTCCGGGGTGGCTGGGCGGAAGGGCGGCACTCCCAGGTGCGGGTGGCCGACGGCCACCTCAGGGTGGCGCTGTGGAGCGCGGCCCGCTCCGGTCCGAAGGTGGTCATCGAGGACCTGGACGTGCGGGAGCAGTTGACGGGGCCGTACGCGATCGCCTTCGCCGCCGCCACCGGGGAGGCCACGGCCGAGCACCGGATCCGCAACGTGGCCGTGGCCCTGCCCACCTCGGTGTCGCTGGAGATCGACGCCCCGTCCGACGCGCGGGCGGGTGGGCCGCTCACCTACACCGTCACCGTCTGGAACAGCGGCCTGGACGACTGCCCGGACGCCGTGGTGTGCGCCCGGCTCTCCACCCACCTGACGGCGCCGGCGCAGCCGGAGTGCTCGGACTTCAACGGCGCCTCGCACGGGAAGGGGGCGATCGTGTCCGGTGTGCTGACCCAGCCCGTCTCGTTCCCCGCGCCCACCGGTGCGACCGGGAAGCCCCTGGCGAGCGTGGTCCTGAAGTGCACCGTCCCGGGCGACTACACGGGCGACGTGGACTTCGACGCCTGGGTGACCACCGCGTCGCGCGTCAACACGTCCGATCGGTGGTGGGATGCGAAGCGAACCACCGTCCGGCCCTGACGGCCGGTCCTCCCGGCGGGGGGACGGCGGGGAGGGCCGGCCGGGGCTCCTTCGGGGGCTACTTCTTCGGGTTGTCCACGAAGAACTTGGTGTGGTCCTTGTCGAAGTGCAGCGTCTGCGGAACGTCCGGCTGGAGGGTGACCTCCACGTAGGGCGACCACTTGCTGATGGTGATCGTGCCGTCCTGGGTGTGCTTCGTCAGGAACACGTAGACCGTCTCGTGGGGGGTGAACTCGGCGGTCTCCCCGGGGCCGGCCGGGGTGAGAGCGACCGAAGTGAACTTTCCGCCGCTCTTGTTGTTCGGCTGGGAGAGGCCGAGGTTCCACACGACCTTCGGGGCGTCATTCCTGATGGTGTAACTGCCTACCGTGCCGGTCTCCGTGGTGCGCTTCACCGACGTCCCGTCGAAGGAGTACACGATGCCGGACTGCGCGGGAGGAGTCAGCAGCGGCGCGGTCTGCGTGATCACAGCGCCGTCCGAGACCGTGATGTTCGACGCGAACACCGAGTAGTTCGCCTCCCACGTGACCTGGTTGTTGGCCACCGGGGAGAAGATCTGCCAGGCGACGTCCGCGGGGTTCTTCCCCTGGTATCCGCCGGCGCCATCGACCTTCTTGGCCACGGCGACCCGGTCCTGCAGGGTGTTGACGATGTAGTCCGCGTGTTCCAGCGGGTCGATATTGAGCGTGTAGACGGACATGGCTACTCCTTCTGGCGGTCCGGTCGGAGTGGTGAATGGGATTCCGACACCGGGCCATTCAATACGCCAGGGCAAGCCACTGTGAGTGTGTACACGACCAGAATCACTCGAACGCTTTAGGGAGCGAGTCGCGACCACACCTGGTATTCGCCGTCGTTGCACGTGTGGCCGTAGGCCCTCCCGTCGCTGGCGCTGTCCAGGCAGAGGTCCGAGCCCTTGCTTCGGTAGGAGTAGGAATCCGTCCCCCTTTCGGTGACGTACCAGTGCATGTAAGGGTTCTCCGGATTGCAGGTGGTCTGGTAGATGTTGCCGGCATGGCTGCCGTCGAGGCACTTCCCGGTGCCCTCGGACATGATTTCCACGGTCCCGTCATCGAGGGGCACCAGCGAGAACCTCTGGTAGAGGTCGCCCTTCGTGCAGTCCCGGGTGGCGAATCCTCCGTCGGTACTGCCAGCGGTCAGGCAGAGGCCGGTCTTGTGATTCTTCAGGACGTAACTGGGCGCGGCCTGTGCCGACCCCGCCCATGTCAGCGTCACGGCCGCGAGAACCACGCTTCCGGAGATCGTTCCGATTCTCTTCATAATCGCCTCCTCGACGGGTCAGATGACACCCGGAAAGTGGGCACGGGTGAATGGGTGTCACATTCCCGTCGTGGTCATGGTAGATCGGTTGCAAGGACCGCGCTGACTCAGGAGATGCTTTCGGGAATTCCCGTGCTCGCCTCCGGGAATCGGGGAAGCGAGTCGAATCCGGCCGGGAGGCGTTGACGTCGAGACCGCGCCACGGCGAGGCGCGGACCGCCGTGCGACAGCGGGGCTACGAGCCGGCGGTCGCCGCTTCCGGGGAGGGCGCGGCTGAACTGGTGAGGGTGTTCGTGGCATCGCCCGTGGAGGGTTGGTACGCGCGAGCAGGTTGCCGATGTTGGGGGCCGGCTGTCTTCGCCCTCACCGCGAGCTCCGCTTCGGCGGCGGCTTGCGACAGGGCGGCGGCGGGTTGTTCGTCCTCGGCGAGACGGAAGGGCGGCCACGTGGCGATCGGGGTGACCGCGCACGGCGTCGATCGTCTCCACCAGTCGCGCCGAAGCACACGCCTCCCGCCCATGGTGGACCAGACCCACTGCCGCCTCCCGACTGAGCAGGGCGCCGCAATCAAACCCTTCGGCGCCGTGGAAGGACGGCAGTGGCACGACCGCTTGCGTCTCCGATGCCACGAAGAAGCGCTCCAGCGCCGACGCCGATTCGACCAGGCCGATGTGCGGCGTCTTCACACCGTTGTGGCGCGCGCGGACGGATCGCGCAGCTCCAACAGCCGCACCAGATGATCGGCCAGCGCGCGGTGGCGCGGCGGCCCGTACAACACCCAGTAGTGGACCAGGTCCGGGCGCTGGGCCACAGCCGTCTCGATCGCCGCGAGATACGCCTTCTCTGTTGGCCGCAGTCATGGACATCGCCTTCTCCCCATCAGGCAGCCGGTGTGTATCCGCGTCCTTCCCGCCTCCCCGGCGGTTCGCAAGGACCTTTCCAGCCTCTGGGCCGTGAACTCGCGGGGTGTGTCGGCGTATCGGGCCATGCGCCGGAACCCGCAGGGACTCTCGCTGGCCAGCCCTCCTCACACCCCGCATCTCACGCCGGCCCCCGGCGGATTCGAGTGCGTTGCTCACGAGACGCGTCGGGGAGTGCGGTTCGGCGGTGCTCAGCCGGGTGAAGGGGGCTGGTCGACTCCTTCGCCGAGGGGGCGCCTCGGTCGGATCGATCGCCCAGATCGCCTGGCCGGTCACGTGGGTCAGGCCCGTGGTCGGACAGCACGCCCTCGATCCGGTCGCCGGTCCACAGGGAGATCTCGTGGGGGGCGTCGCGGCCCGGGCGGTACGCGTGAGTGCCACCGGGGGCGGTGGTCAGGCGCGGGGCGCGCTCCCGCCGCCGGCGGTAGCGCCGCGCACGCAGTCGCGCAGCAGGGCGCGACGCTGGTCGTGTACGTCGTCGGGTTCCTGGTCGCTGGCCGCGTAGACGTTGCTGACCGGAGACCAGGCCATGGACATGGCGATGACCATGGCCATGATGTCGAACGGGTCACCCGCGCGAACGCGCCCGGCGGCCTGGGCCTCGGCGATGGCCGTGAGCTTGCGGTCGTCGTAGTGCTGGTGCGTCTCGACGAGGTGCCCGACGGGTCGGCGCTCCAGTCGCGCCCAGGTCGCCAGCCGGATGAGGTCGGGGCGGCGTAGGTACTCGTCGTAGAGGCGTACGGCCCACTCCGCGAGGTCCTCGGCGTCGATGGGCACGACGTTGGTGATGCGCTCCAGCGAGCTGAGGAAGATCGCGTCGAACAGTCGCTCCTTGTCGCCGAAGTAGGCGTAGAGCTGGGCCTTGTTGGTCCGCGCTGCCCTCACGACGCGTTCGACGCGCGCGCCGGCGATGCCGTGTTGGGCGAACTCCTCGGTGGCGGCGTCCAGGATGCGCTGGTAGGTCGCGGCTCCGCGCGAGGTCTGGGGCTGGTCCGGCATGGCCCGACCCTACCAAACAGAACAGTTGGTTTGCCTTGTGGGATGGGCGGGTCTAGCCTCGAATAGACCAACCAGTCTGTTTGAGGAGTGAGGATGCGCACGACTACCGGGTGGCGGGCGGTCGGCCCCACGACGCTGCGGCGGACGTCGTTGGAGCGCCGTGACCTGCGGCCGGACGACATCGCGCTGCGGGTCGACTACTGCGGGGTGTGCCACAGCGATCTGCACGCCGTGCGAGAGTACGACCCGCGCGCGGCGGTGCCCCTGGTGCCGGGGCACGAGTTCACCGGCGTGGTGACGGAGATCGGGCGGGAGGTGACCACCTTCGCGGTGGGCGACCACGTCGCCGTGGGCAACATCGTCGACTCCTGCGGTGTGTGCGCCATGTGCGAAGCCGGACAGGAGAACTTCTGCCGTTCCTTCCCGACGCTGTCCTACGGAGGCGCCGACCGGCGGGACGGGACGACGACACTGGGCGGCTTCTCCCGCGAGTACGTCGTGCGCGACACCTTCGCCTACCTCCTCCCCGCCGGCCTCGACCCGGCCGCCGCCGCCCCGCTGTTGTGTGCCGGCGTCACCGTCTGGGAACCCCTGCGTCATCTCGGTGTGGGCCCCGGCAGCCGCGTCGCCGTGGCCGGACTCGGCGGGCTGGGCCACCTCGCGGTCAAGATGGCCGTGGCGCTGGGAGCCGCCACCACGGTCGTCAGCCGCAGCCAGGACAAGCGTGCGGACGCCCGCGAGCTCGGCGCGCACGACATCATCGCCTCCACCGACACCCAGCGCATGGCCTCGGCGCGTGACGCCTTCGACGTCGTCATCGACACCATCTCCGCCCCCCACGACCTCGCCCCGTACCTGGGGCTGGTGGCGATGGACGGCACCCTCAGCGTCCTCGGGTACCTGGGCCCGGTGACCGTCGAGGTCACGGATCTGCTCATCGGCCGTAAGAAGCTCAGCTCGGCGGGTAGCGGAGGCCGCCCGGCGACCGCCGAGATGCTCCAGTTCTGTGCCGACAACCGCGTCGCCGCCGCTATCGAGCTGCTCCCCTCGGCACAGGTGGACACGGCGCTCGACCGCCTCGGGCGCAACGACGTCCGCTACCGCTTCGTCCTCGACATGTCCGATCTTGACTGACCGGAAGAGGGCCTGCCCCGTCGCCTCCCGGCCACCGGCACGCGGGCTGCCGCCGCCCGGTCGCCGCTTCGCGCTCGGCGGGGTGCCGGACCGACGGGCCGCCGCCCGCGCCGGCCGGCCCTCGTGCGTCCGGCGGCGTGCCGCTCTGGTCGCCCGAGCGCGTCAGGCCATCCAGGCGCGAAGGCGGTTGCCGAGCACGACGTCGTGTGGCAGCCGCTCCAGCTCGTGCGCGCCCACCTCGACCCCCTGGCGTCGGAGGATGTCGGCGAGGGAGTTCCAGTGCGCGGCTTCCGCCTGCTCCTGGGTCCCGCCGTCGAAGGGTTCGTCCGGCCCGACCACGGTCCGGGCCTCCCGCTCGATGTCCTGGGCCGAGGTCGTGGTCCGGATGTCCACGGGACTGGAGACGCTCCAGCCACGATCGCCGAGCAGCACCAGGGCACGCCCGTCGGAGAGTGCGGCCGTGAGTCGGGCCGAGACCGAGACCTGCCGACCGTTCGCGGCGGCGTCGTCCAGCTCGACGTGGGTGACCCAACGCGTAACCACGGCCATGCGCACTCCTCTCGGCTCGCCGACGCCCCGACCGGCCACGGGCGTCCAACGGCCACGTTCCCCGGGACCGCGTCCCGCGTACGACTGGTGTCGGTGCTCATGATGCGCCATCGGCGGCGCGCCCCGCACCGTCCCACCGCGAGCCGGGACCGATCCCGGCCGTCCCCACCAGCGCGCCCCCAGACCGGGGGAGGCCCCGTGTGGCGCGTCGGTTGCCGGCACGCGCGCATGGCGGGGCGTGCACGGCTGGTGGGGCGGGGTGCCGTCCCGCCTGCGTGAGCTCACCTCGGCTCGCACGCCGCGGCTGACGGGTCGGTGCCGCCTGGCGGGCGAGTGTGTGGTGGCCGGAGTGCGCCGGTGATGGCGCCGCCTCCCCGTGCGCTCGGCGACTGGGGGCCCCGCGAGTCGGGACCGGCACCCGCCGATCGTGCGGCGGGTGCCGGTCCGGAGCCGAAGGGGCGCGGGTGGGGAAGGCGCGAGGGTGTCGCGCGTCAGGTGCGTCGCCGCAGCCACAGGGGGGTGAGGGCCGAGATCAGTACGGCGGCGACGCCGATCTGGAAGAAGTGGCGAATCCAGTCGACGCCGTTGGTGTCACGCACCCCGAACGCGGAGGCGAGCCCGTTGCCGGCGAGGCCGCCGACGATACCCAGAATCACCGTGAGCCACAGGGGGATGGGCTGGCGTCCGGGGAGGACGAGCTTTGCCAGAAGGCCGATGACAAGCCCCGCGATGATGGCCCAGAGAAACGACACGATGATTCCTTTCATCCCGATGTAAGAGTCCGTCACCACCCACGTGCCCCGGCCAGAGCGGCGTAAGCCTGTTCTTCGCGAGGAGCCTGTATCGGCCATTGGTCACGGCACGAGATGTCAGGTGCCGCCTCGGCGGGTGCCGACACCCGCCCGGGCGTCAGCGGCCCCGGGCCCGGCGGCCGGCCCCTGGACACCGCCCGGGACCACACCCCGGCGGTGTCAGCGGATCTTCGCGCCGTAGACGTGCTCGACGGCCATCGTCATCAGCACCCGACGGTCGGAGACCATCACGGCCCGGTACTCGTCCCAGTCCGGGTGCTCCCCGGCCGCCCGCTGGTAGTACGCCACCAGCGCCTCGACCTCCGGGCCGCGCGGGTCGGTGCCCGGCCCGGTCAGCGTCGCCGTGCCCTCGGCGGTGGCCCAGGCCAAGCCGTCGGGGCTGGTCACCTCCAACGCGGCGCGCGGGTCGCGGCGCAGGTTCGCCGTCTTGGCCCGCCCCTCGGTCATCGAGACGTAGAGGACTTCGGCCTCGCGGTCGTAGAAGGGCATCACGGGGGAGAGCTGGGGGCGGCCGTCCGACTTGATGGTGGCCAGGACACCGAGCCGGCTTTCCGCGAGCAGCGTGCGCGGGTCGTACGAGGAGACGGTCATGTCGAAGATCAAGCCCCGCCCACCGGACACCTATTCCCGGCCACCCCGAACACGCCGCCGACGCCCGTCCGGAACCGGCCGCCCGGGTGACGCCCGCGCTACTCGCCGCCGCGCCTCCCGCCGCCGCGCCTCCCGCCACACCTGGCGTGTGGCGCGTGGCGTGCGGGGGCCCTCGCGGCCGGTCGGGCGCGCCGCACCGTGCGGCGGGTCCCAGGGCCCCGAAACCGCCCTGGGGCCCGCCCTCCGCCACCCGGCGTGGCCGGCCCCGTGGTCGCGCTGGACCAGCGGAAGGACCTCGCGCGGGAAGTAGGCGCGGGTGCGGGGCGCGCCCCCGGCGCCGTGGTTCCACCGGTCGGCCCAGAAGCCGAACACCGGCATGGCGGGCATGACCACCAGCACGTCGTGCAGTTCGACCAGGCCCTGCACGTGGAACCTCTCGGTCCACACGGTGTGGTCGCCGTTGCCGCCGGCCAGCAGGTAGCGCGTCGGCCAGTGGCCACCCGGGCGGCGGCGGTCCCAGCCGTGCGGAGTGAGGAGGGCCACCGGACCGGTGCGGCCCAGGGCGGGGGAGCGCGGGGTCGGTGCGACCAGCCGCTCGTCCAGACGCCGTTCCCCGACCACCCGGCCGGCGGCCCGTGCGGCGGGAGGGGCGCACAGGGAGGCGCCGGTGACCCGGGCCGCTCCGGCCATGACGGAGCGGCGCGTGGAGTGTGTGCCATGGCACGGTCGTCGACAGCGCGCCCACGCGCGTGAGTCCGCCGCGCCCCGCGAGTCGCGGCGCGCGGAGATCGGGTCCGACCGCCACGCCCGGCGGTCGGACCCGAAGGGGCGTCAGGCCGGCCGTGGGTAGTCCGGCAGGACCAGCGAGGTGTGGACCGCGTTGCGCGCGGCGGCCCCGCTCGGCGGAGTCGAGCCCGACGCCGCGCGCAGTGCCGCGTCACGCGCGTCGAGGGCCTCCCGGGTGGTGGGGAAGACGCTGCTGCCGTCGGTCGCCAGGGCCTGGTTCCGTTCGACGAAGGGGCGTGCCACCTTCTCGTACGCCGCGAAGGCCGCGGTGTGGTCGGCGTGCCGGGCCAACTCGCCGGCCAGGACGTAGGCCGCGACCAGGGCGACACTGGAGCCCTGGCCCGAGAGGAACGAGGGCGCGAACGCGGCGTCGCCGACGAGCGCGACGCGCCCGGCCGACCAGGCCGGCATCCGGATCTGGCTGACGACGTCGAAGAACAGGTCGTCGGCCTCCCGCATCGCCGCCACCAGACGCGGAACCTCCCAACTCCGCTCGGGGAACATGGCGGCGACCAGGTCGCGCTGGGCCGAGGGGTTCCGGAAGGCGTCGAAGGGCGGCGTCTCCCGGGTGAAGACGAGGAAGCCGTGCAGGCTCTCGCCGGGCTCCTGGGCGAAGAGGACCGCCGCCCGCCCCGGCGCGTTCCAGGCCACGACCTCGTGGGCCAGCCCCAGGTCGCCCGGCAGGGTGAACCCCGCGAAGGCGGAGCCGAGGTAGTGGTGGAAGGTCTCCTCCGGCCCGAAGGCCAGGCCGCGCGTGCGCGAGTGCAGCCCGTCGGCGCCGATGACCAGGTCGAACGTGCGCCGGTCGCCTCCGCGGAAGACGACGTCCACACGGTCCCCGTGGTCGGTGAGGGTGGCGATGGAGTCGCCGAAGCGGAACTCCACCGCGTCGCGGATCGGCGTGTACAGCGCGTCGGCCAGGTCGCCGCGGCGTATCTCGACATCCCGGTCCGTCTCCCCGCCGGTGACCTGTTCGGGGCGGATGGTGCCGATCGGGGCGCCGGCGGAGTCCACGAAGGAGACCCGCCGGGTGTCCACACGGACCTCGCGCAACCGTGCCAGCAGGCCCATCCGGTCCACGACGCCCAGCGCCGTGCCCCGAACGTCGACGGGGTACCCGCCGCCCCGGACGTGTGTGGCCTTCTCGACCACGGTGACCTCGAAGCCGTACTGGTGCAACCAGTAGGCCAGGGTGGGGCCGGCGATGCTGGCGCCGGAGATCAGAACCCTGCGGTTAGCCGAGTGGTTCATGGCAGATCCTTTCTGCTGAGGGTGTGAGCTGGTGCGGGGGGAGCTGGTACGGGCCGGGGCGCGAGTGGTGACGTACGGGCCGGGCCGCTTCGGGTGGGGCGTGCGGGGCGTGCCGGGCACGTGCCCCGCACGGTCGGGGGGCGGGGTCCGGGCTCAGTGGGGGGCCGGCGGTCGACGGGCCGGTTGGGGGCCCGGGGTGGGTGTCGCGGAGAGTCGGCGCGGGGTGCGGACCAGGGCGACGGCCGGTAGCGCGGCGAGGACGAAGGCGCCGGCCGCGATCGCGACGTAACCGAGCACGCCCGTGGCCGAGTTCACGGTGTCGCCGGCCACGCGCAGGTCGGTCGAGTTGAGCACGGCCGCGCCCACGAAGTTCAGGACCACCGACCCGATCGCGATCACGGTCATCACCAGGCTGGACACCATCCCCTGCCGCTCGCCGGTGACCAGAGTCGCCGCCATGTTGAAGCCGGAGGTCACCAACGCCCCGGCCGTCAGGCCCAGCAGCAGGGCACACCCCATGGCCACGGCGAACCGCGAGACACCCAGGAACATGCCGAAGGTGCCCACCATCCCGACCCCCACCCCGATCGCCAGCGTCCGGGCCGGGCCGATGCGGGTCGCGAGCGTGCCGGCCAGGGTGCCGCCGAGCATGGCGCCGATCGCCGGCATCCCGAACAGCAGCCCCTTCGCCGCCGGTACGTCCCACCCGTAGCCGAGCCCCTCGTCCGGCGAGACGTCGATGATCAGGCCGAAGAGTTGGAGCATGCTCTGGTACGCGCCCGTGCACAGGACGGTCACCAGGAGCGTGAGCACCAGCGGCCGGCCGAGATCGCGGATGTCGACCACGGGCTCGGGCACCCGACTCGTCACCAGGAACCACCGGGCCAGCGCGGCGACACCGGCGGCCAGCAGGGCCAACGGGCCCACCGCCAGCCAGCCCAGTTCCGACCCGAGACTGATGTAGCTGAGCACCGCCGCGAGCCCGCCCCCCAGCACGAGGGCCCCGACGACGTCCACCCGGCCCGGCGTCGTGACCCCCACCAGGGGCATGACGCCCCGCACGACGGCCGCCGAGACCGCCGCGAACACCGCCGACAACAGGAACACGCTCCGGAAGCCGAACTCGGCGGCCAGCGGCGGGACGACGAAGTGGAAGGCGATGCCGAAGATCGCGGAACCGGAGGTCACGAGGCCCGTGACGACCATGCCGATGCGCGGCTCGCACAGGTCGCGGATGAGCGCGACCGAGAGGAAGACGGCCGCCAGGGCCGCCCCCTGGAGCAACCGGCCGAGGATGAAGACCCACAGGGTGGGGGCCACGAAGCACACGAGCGCGCCCCCGCACGCCACGCCCAACGCCGCCACGAGCACCCGCCGCCTGCCGTACACGTCCGCGCTCTTGCCGAGCAGCGGCGCCCACATCGCCCCCGCCAGCATCGCGCTCGCGTTGAGCCACGCCGTCTGGTCGGTGTCGAAGTGGTCGAGCATGTCGTCCAGGACGAGCAGCGGCGCCGAGACGGCCGTGTCCAGCATGCAGTTGACGAGGACCAGCACGGCCACCTGGCCGACCAGTCGCGCGTTCCATCCCGTATGTCGTCCGTCGCCGAGCGTCGGGGCGCTCACGCCGCTGACTGTCATGGAGTCCTCTCCTGGCCGCCGAGGGAATCGCTCACGGGCGAGGCCGCGGGCCTGCCGAAGGGCGGGGCCGGTCGGGTCGCGCACTGCCACGCGCCCCGTGCGGGGACGGCCGTGGCGACCGTCGCGGCGCGTCCGGGGCCCAGGTTGGACGGGCCGTCTGGGACCGACGTGGGTGCTTTCTGTGCGTCCGATGGGAGGGCGGTCAGCGCCTCGCCCGCCCGGGCCGGGCCACGCCTGGCCCGCGGGTCGCGCGGCGGGTCGCGGGGGCGCCGACTCCCATCGAACGCCCAGTGAACGCACGGGAAGTCACACCCGGGGAGGCCGACGGGTGTGAGCGCGCGCCGCGCCACCGGGTCCGGCCGGGCGTCCGCGCACCTCACGCGGCCGGGACGGGGGTTCGCCGGGCCAACGGAGGCGGCCGGCGCGGCCAGCGCCGAACAGGCCGCTTGGCCCCGCCTGTTGACGGTCCACCAGCTATCGTGATGCGGCGCGGCCGGACGTGCCCCGTGGCACCGTCGCGGCCGGGCAACGGTCGGCGGCGAGCGGCCACGGGCGAGGCCCCCGCGCGGAGCCCACCCGGCGCGGGCGGGGGAGACCCGGGGCGACGGTCACGAGGGAGACGGCCATGGCACACCAACTGCTGGTGGTGGAGGACGACCCCACGCTGCGCGAACTGCTCTCGGCGAGCCTGCGGCTGGCCGGCTTCACGGTCACCTCGGCGACCACCGGCACCCAGGCCCTGGACGAGATCCGCGCCGAGCGACCCGACCTCATCGTCCTCGACGTCATGCTGCCCGACGTCGACGGTTTCGAGGTCGTACGCCGGCTGCGCGGGGCGGGTACGTCGGGGGCGGTCGAGCCGCCGCCGGTGCTCTTCCTCACCGCCCGGGACGCCACCGAGGACCGGATCACCGGGCTGAGCGCGGGCGGCGACGACTACGTCACCAAGCCCTTCAGCCTGGAGGAGCTGATCCTGCGCATCCGGGCCATCCTGCGCCGCACCAGCGGCCGGCCCGCCGACGGCCAGTTGACCGTCGGCGACCTGCGCCTGGACCGCGACAGCCACCAGGTCACGCGCGGCGGGACGCCGGTCCCGCTGTCCCCGACCGAGTTCAACCTGCTACGGGTGCTGATGGAACACGCGGGCCAGGTGCTGTCCAAGGAGCAGCTACTCGACCTGGTCTGGCGCTACGACTTCGGAGGCGACGACAGCATCGTCGCCTCCTACGTCAGCTACCTGCGCCGCAAGGTGGACGCCGCCGAACCGAAGCTGATCCACACGGTGCGCGGCATCGGCTACGTCCTGCGCAGGCCCCCACCGTGAGCGACCCCGACCCGCACGGCGAGATACCGAGCGACGCGCCGACGCCCACCAGCGTCCCGCCCACCGGTGCCCCGCCGACCAGCGCCCCACGCGACAGCGCCCCGGGACCCGACGACGCGGACATCGGTGGCACGGGCCCGGGGACGCCTGGCCGGCCCGGCCCCGCCGTGTACGGCCCGGGCGTGGGCGCGACCTCGCGCGTCCCGGCCTCGCGCGTCCCGGCGGGCGACGCGGAACCGGGCGTACCAGCTCCCAGCGCCCCCGGGCCGCGCGGCGGAGCCCGCCGGGTTCGCCGGCGCGGGCTCTCGCTGCGCGTCCGCGTGCTGACGATCACGTTGCTCCTGCTGGTCGCGGCGTTGATTGGCAGCAACGTGCTGGTCATCGACCAGCTCCGGCGCGACCTCGTCGCGCAGCTGGACGAGCGCGTCCGCTCCACCGCCGTCGTGGCCTCCCGCCTCCCCACCCTCCCCGACCTGGTCGGCGGCCGGGCCCCGCAGGTGCGCGACGCGGTCGACCAGCAGCTCATCCGCGAGTTCCACGTCCTGTACCTGCGCTCCGACGGACGCCTGGACCGCGTCGTCCGCTCCACCTCCGGACCCCCGCCCCACCTGCCCCGGCTGGACGCGGCGGCCGTCGCCGAACGCGGAACCCGCCCCTTTGGCGTCCGGGCCACCGGCGGCCCGGACTGGCGGGTGGCCGCCGTGCCCCATCTGCCGGGGGCCGACGGCACGCGGGACGGCGGGGCCGTGGTCGTGGCCGCCTCGCTGAGCGTCGTGGACGAGACGATCGACCAGCTCGTGCGCCGCGTCCTGTTCATCGACTCGGCCGTACTGGCCCTCCTCGGCCTCGCCGGCTGGTTCGCCGTACGGGCCGGACTGCGCCCGCTGCGCCGCGTCGAGACCACGGCCGCCGCCATCGCGGCCGGAGACCTCTCCAGCCGGGTTCCGGAACGCGCCGCCCCGCGCACCGAACTGGGCCGCCTCTCCACCGCGCTCAACGGCATGCTCGACCGGATCGAGGCCGGTGACGCCGCCCGCGACGCCTCCGAACAGCGGATGCGCCGCTTCATCGCCGACGCCAGCCACGAGCTGCGCACCCCGCTGTCCGGCATCAAGGGCTTCACCGAGCTGTACCGGATGGGCGGCATGCCCCAGCGGACCGACGTCGACGCCGCCATGGGACGGATCGAGCGCGAGGCGGCCCGACTGGTCGACCTGGTGGAGGAGTTGCTTCTGCTGGCCCGGCTCGACGAGTACGACGCCGGCACGGGCCCGCCCCCTCACCTGACCCCTATGGACCTGCGCACCCTGGCCGCCGACGCGCTGCACGACCTGCGCGCCCTGGACCCGCACCGGCCGGTCACCCTCACCGGCCCCGGCGGCTCGCCCCCGGGCGGGTCCCCGGCCCCGGTCCTGGGCGACGAGGCGAGGCTGCGCCAGGTCACCTCCAACCTCGTCGGCAACGCCGTCTCCCACACGCCGCCCGGCACCCCCGTCCGCATCGGCGTCGGCACCCGGGACGGCCTGGCCGTCATCGAGTTCCGCGACGAGGGCCCCGGCATGACCGCCGAGCAGGCCGAGCGCGCCTTCGACCGCTTCTACCGCGCCGACCAGGCCCGCGCCCGGGGCGCCGACGGCGGTGGCGCGGGCCTGGGTCTGTCCATCGTCGCCTCGCTGGTGCGCGCGCACGGCGGACGCGTCGAGATCACCACCGCCCCCGGCGCCGGCGCGACCTTCACCGTCCTGCTCCCCCCGCACCCCTAAGCGCGAGCCGAGCCGCCGGCGGGCGCGCCCCCGTTCTGGGTAGGACGCCCTGACGGCGTGAACTCCGCGGGCCGTTCCCGGGCCCGACCACGTCGGCACACAGCACACGGCGCTAAAAGGCTAACCGTTAGTGTTAAGTTCGCCGGGTGATGTGAGTGGGCCCTGCCCAGCCACGGGCCCCGGCGCAGGGGTCGCCGTCTCCCGTCGCCGGCTGGCCCCACCACCCCACCGGACGGCGAGGGGAGAAGCGATGCGTACGGTGATCGTGGGAGCGGGGTTGGTCGGCCTCATCGCGGCGGCCTCGCTGCGACTGATCGGGCACGAGGTCGTCGTGTTGGAGCACGCGCCGCGCGTACGGGCCGCCGGAGCCGGCATCGGCCTGTGGTCCAACGCGCTGCGGGAGTTGGACACCATCGGTGTCGGGGACGAGGTCCGGCGCGGGGGCACGACCGTCCAGGCGTGGTTCTTCGACCCCGCCGGCCGCCGTACACGCGCCTTTGGCTACCACCCGGCCACCCACCAGTTCCTGATGGTGTCGAGGCCGGACCTGAACAACCTCCTCGCCGACACCCTCGGCAGGGACCGGATCCGCCTGGGAGCACACGTCACCGGCTTCACCGAGCACGACACCCACGTGGAGGTGCACCTCGCCGACGGTGGGTCGCTGCGCGCGGATCTGCTGGTCGGCGCGGACGGCGTGTACTCCGACGTACGCGCCGCCCTGGTGCCCGGCAGCACGGCGGTCGAGCACGCCGGCAACTACGCCTGGCGGGCCGTGCTGCCCTCCGGGAACGAGCGCCCGGAGGGCACCTTCATCACCATCGGCCCCGCGCGGACCCGGGGCGGCTACGCCCGGGTCGCGCACGGTAGGACCATGTGGTGGATCGGCCAGTTCGACGCCGGCGAACTGGTCGGCGGCAGACGGGACCGGGCACTGCGGCGGGCCCACAACGTGGCCCGCTCCGGCTGGCACGACGAGTTGCTGGAGATGATCGCCGCGACACCGGAGGAGTCCATCCTGGAGAACCAGATCATGCTCGTCCCCGAACTACGGCGCTGGACCAGCGACCGCGTCGTCCTGGTCGGCGACGCCGCCCACGCCCTGTCCCCGCACATCGCGGCGGGCGGCTCCCTGGGAATGGAGGATGTCGGAGTGCTGCGTGCCGCGCTGAGCGGCGCGTCCGCCACCGCACCGGCCCTGGCCCACTACGAGAGCGCCCGCCGGTCGCGCTTCGCGCGGGTGCGCGAGCACTCCGCCGCCATCGAGCACGCCAACGGGGCCGACGAGACCGCCGAGCGCTACGCGGCCTTCACCCACTGGATGATCACCACCGCGCCGACCGCCTGAGCACGCCCCGGGAGTTCGTTCCGGGGGAGCCGCCCGCCGTATCCCAGGTCATCGGCACCCCCGGAGCGACCTTCACCGTCCTGCTCCCCCCCGCACCCCTGAGCGCGGACCCACCACCCGAGGGCGTACGGACAACAGCCGGCCGCCCGCCGGCGGCGCCCCCGCCGATCGCCGCACACCCCCGTGTCCGCCACACCGCGCCCGCGACGCCAGGCCCAACCGCCACCCGCCGCCGCGTCGCCCTCGTCTCCTCCCGCCGTGCCGTGCCGTCGGCTAGCGCCGTCCGCGCAGCCGGCGCAGCAACTGCTGGGCCTGGGCCCGCTTCCTGGGGTCGGCCGCCGCGCGCCGGCCCTCCGCCACCAGCTTGCGTCCCTGGGGGCTGCGCGCGAACGCCTTGATGCGACTCAGCAAGCCCGACATGACTCCTCCATCAGCTCGTTGGCCGTACGTCACGGCCCCACGGCTGACGATACGCGCCACCGGCCAAGCCTCACCCGCGCCGGCCGCCCGCCACCGCTCCGCCCCGGGCCAGCCGCCGCCCGACCCGGCGCGGGGAGGCCGCCGCTTCCTCGCCTTCATGCCGCTCGACCCGCCGGCCATACTGGACGGGCTGGGGGCACGGCACACACGACGGGGGCGACGGCGGCCGATGGCGGAACCGATGGCGGAGACCAGGCTGATCCAGGGCCGGTACCAGCTCCTCGACATCATCGGACGAGGTGGCATGGGCGAGGTGTGGCGGGCCCGTGACACCTCACTCGGCCGCCTTGTCGCCGTCAAGTGCCTCAAGCCCATAGGGCCCCAACACGACGCGTCCTACCTGCGTGTGCTGCGCGAGCGCTTCCGCCGCGAGGCCCAGGTGGCCGCCTCGCTCCAGCACCGCGGGGTGACCGTGGTGCACGACTTCGGGGAACACGAGGGCATCCTCTACCTGGTGATGGAGCTGCTCGAAGGACGCAATCTCAGCCAGGTCCTGGAGGACAGCCAACCCCATCCGCTGCCCGTGGCGGACACGGTCGACATCGCCGAACAGGTCAGCGTCGCCCTGGCCTACACCCACCGGCAGGGCATCGTGCACCGCGACCTGAAGCCCGCCAACATCATGCGACTGACCGACGGCACCGTGAAGATCTGCGACTTCGGCATCGCCAGACTCGGCCACGACATCGGCGCCTCCTCCCGCCTGACCGGCACCGGCATCGCCATGGGCACCCCCCACTACATGTCGCCCGAGCAGATCGCCGGCGGCCTCGTGGACCACCGCAGCGACCTGTACTCGCTGGGTTGCGTGCTCTACGAACTGGCCACCGGCGCGCCGCCGTTCGACCACGAGGACGCCTGGGCCGTGCTCGTCGGGCACCGCGACACCCCGCCGGAGCCGCCGCGCCACCACCGCCCCGAACTGCCCACCCGCTTCGCGGACGCCGTCCTCGACCTGCTGGCCAAGGACCCCGAGCAGCGCCCGCGCGACGCCGGCACGCTCGCCACCCGCATCGCCGGCGGCGCCCCCGCGCCACCCCCGCCCCCAACCGCCGGCCCGCGCGCCGCCGCACCGCAGCCGCCCGAGCCCCCGGCCGCGCCGCCCACCGGCCGCACCGGCCCCCCGGAGAGCGACCCCGACCTCCCGTCGTGGGCCCGCCACATGACCATCGGCTCCAAGGCCACCGGTGGCCTCAGCGCCCCACCGCCCACGGACCGCTCCGCCGGCCTGACCGGCGCCTGGACGGGCCCGTACGCCGACGTCCCCGACGCCGCCCCCGGGGGCCCGCCCAGTGTCGAGACCAAGCGCCCGACGCCACCGCCCGGCGTCCTGGACCGGCTCGCCATCCGCCACCACGCCGGCCTCAGCTTCGCCCGCCTCGGCTGCTGGGAGGAGGCGGGCGAGGTACACCGCGCGGTGGCCGCCGAGCGCGAACGGGCACTGGGCCCCGACCACCCCGACACCCTGGCCAGCCGCTACGAGATCGCCTTCACCCTGGGCCGGCTCGGCCATGCGGCCGAGGCGCTGCGCGAGTACGGGCGGGTGGCCGAGGGCCGCGAGCGCGTCCTCGGCCCGGACCACCCCGACACCCTGGCCGCCCGCCAGGAGAGCGCGTACGTGCTCAGCCAACTCGGCCGCCACGAGGAGGCGCACGCGGTGTACGTCCTGGTCCTCGCCGCCCGCGAACGCGTCATGGGCCCCGACCACCCCGACACCCTGCGCTGCCGGCACAACCTGGCCTTCAACCTGAGCCGGCTGGGCCGTCTGGACGAGTCGTACCGCATGGCGCGCGAGGTGGCCGCCGCCCGCTCCCGGGTGCTGGGCGCCCTGCATCCGGACACCCTCGTCACCCGGTACGAGGTGGCCTACGCGCTGGGGCAACTCGGCCGCCGCGAGGAGGCCCTGCACGCCTACCGCGCGGTGGCCGCCGCCCGGGCGGAGGCGCTGGGCGCCGACCACCCGGACACCCTCGCCGCGCGCTACGAGGTGGGCATCAGCCTGGGCCGGCTCGGCCGCAGCGAGGAGGCCCTGACCCTGTACCGGGAGCTGGCCGCCGACCGGGCGCGGGTGCACGGCGGCGACGACCCCGAGACGCTGCGCGCCCGCCACGGCCTCGGCGTCAACCTGGGCCGCCTCGGCCGCTGGGAGGAAGCCCTGGTCGAAGCGCGCGAGGTGGGCGCCGTCCGCGAGCGCGTGCTGGGCCGCGACCACCCCGACACCCTGGTCAGCCGACGCGAGGTCGCGGTGTGCCTGGGCTGGCTCGATCGCTGGTCGGACGCGCTGACGGCGTACCGCCAGGTCGCCGAGGTCCGCGCCCGCGTGCTCGGCGCCGACCACCCCGACACCCTGGCCAGCCGCAACGACGAGGCCCAGTGTCTGGAACGACTCGGCCGCCACGAGGAGGCCGTCGCCGTCTACCGCCAGGCCGCCGCCCTGCACCGCACCGGCGCCCCGCGCGAGGACTGAACCACCCCTCGCGCGCGCCCCACGCCCTCGTCCCCCCACCCGCCCCGCGAGAGAGGCGTTCCGTTCCGTGTCCCCGGTCAGTCCCTTCCGCTCGACGCTGGTCGCCGCTCTCGCCGCCCTCGCCGTGCTGGCCCCGGCCACCCCCGCTGGCGCGACGGCGGCGCCGGCCGCACAGCGCCCCGCCCCCGCCACCGGCCCCGGTGTCCACGCCGACCCCGCACCGACCGTGGACGCCCGGCCCGGCCCGCTGCGCCGGCTGGCCGACCTGTCCGCGCGGCGCCTGCTCACCGCCGGCCTGGTCGCCGCGGCGAAGTGGGGCACCGACCGCCCCGTCGACGACCCGGAGCGCGAGCGACAGGTCCTGGCGACCGTCGCCCGCCAGGCGGGCCAGGCCGGCGCCGACCCACGGGACGCGGTGGCCGTCTTCCGCGACCAGATCGAGGCCAGCAAGCTCGTCCAACGCGCCCTGCACCGCCGCTGGCGAGCCGACCCGCGACAGGCGCCGACCCAGCGCCCCGACCTGGCCGTGGTGCGCGCGGAGATCAACCGGATCAACGGCGGTCTCGTACGGGCGATCGTCGCCTCCGAGGACGCCCGCGCCGCCCCGCTGTGCCCCCTGGCCCTGCCGGCCGAGGCCACCCGCGCCGGCCGGGACCGAGCGCCGGACCCCCTGTCCGGCCTGGCCCTCGCCGTCAGCCTGCGCTCCGTCTGCTCCCGACCGGCGACGACCACCCCCGTGACCCACGACGGCTGGCGCCACTCCGACCGCCATCGCGGCGGGCGCACCCCGTCGGGCGAGGCCGGCCCCAAAGCCGACTTGGCGTCAACGCCCGGGGCGCACCCCGTCAGGTGACGGGCGAGGCGGCGGACGGGATCGGTGAAGGCGTACCGGGGAAGGTCTCGGGGCGTCGAGGTGCGCGAGGTGGCACGCTCGGCCACACCTCGGCCCGGGCGGGTGAGTGGGGGTGAACTCCCGCTCGCCCGAACGGAAGCCGGTCCTCCCGCGCGCCGTTGACGATCGGCTCGGGCTCCGTGACGTGCCGTACCGCCCCCGCGTCGAAGCGGCCCACCGCCTCGCCCCAGGCCGCCGGCACCGTGGCGAGGCGTAGCCGGCGCGGACTGTCGCGGCCACCACCTCGGGCGGAGAAAGCCGACGCGACAGCCGGTCCTCCCACCGGGCCAACCGGCCGGCCGGGACACGCGACCAGCCCGGCGCCCCCGCGGTACGGTCTCGCCGACCGGCCGCGCGTCGGGGCGCCGCCCCGTGAGGACCGGCCCCGAAGACCCGCCAGGCGGCGCGGCGCGAACTCCCACGTGGCGTACCCGTCGAGCGGGTGCCCGACGGCCAGCGCCGGCCCGTGGCCGAGCGCGCGTCCACCACGCCGGCGACGACCTCCCTCGCCTCCCCGCCCCAGCGGCTCGGCCGCGCGGACGCCGTGACCGGGCGGGGTGACGAGACGGGCTCCAAAGACCGGCCTCGGCCACGTCCGTTGGGGACCTCGCCACCCCGTGATGACGCGCGTCCGCGTGCACGGAGGTGCCGGGCGGCGCCCCCGCTGGTGTCATGCGCCCGGTCAGCGCGCTCCCGACGGCCGGTCCCACCGACCGGGGCCACGGCCGGGAGCTGAGGTGGCGCGACCGCGCCGGCCGTGTGTCCCGGGCCGGCGACCGGTCCCGCGCGGGGGGACGCGTACACGCCGCTCGGGCACGCACCCGTCGCCACTCGGTCGCCGGTTCTTCCCGTCACCTCCGCGACTTCTCCGCACCTCCCGCGCGTGTGCGGGGTCTTCTCGCGGTGCGGCGGGGCATCTTCCGTCGTGACCTGTCCCACAGCCCGGAGCCATGGATAGGCTGGCTGCGGATGACGAACCGGGAGGAGCACGGACGTGGCCGACAGCACCACTGAACACACACTGGCGGGCGGCAAGAAGCCGCAACTCGACCTCAGCGCCGCACAGTGGCAGTCGAGTAGCCAGGGGACGGGTGACGTCCAAATCGCCTTCGTCGAGGGGTACATCGCGATGCGGGACGGCCGACACCCGGACGGGCCCGCGTTGATCTTCACCCCGGCCGAGTGGCGCGCCTTCGTACTCGGCGCCCGTGACGGCGAGTTCGACCTCACCTGATCCCGGGCAGGCCGTCGCCCGTCGACGGCGCACCGCCGGGCCGCCCAGGCCCGCGCGACCCCGCCCGCACCCCGCACCCGAGGCGCCGGGCCCCCGAGCTGCCCCAGCCGCGCGAGCGGCTCGGGCAGCTCGTGTCGTACGGGGCCGGGCGATCGCCAGAGAGCCCGCCGCCTCGGCGGGTACGCCACCCGGAGCGGGCCGCGCCGTCCGACGTCCGGCCGCCGCGCGGCGGTTGGCGCCAGCCCCGGTCCCGTCCGTCGGTGTCACCCGGACCCGTCTCGCGCGCCGGCCCCGACTGCCTTGGCTCCTACGGCGGCCGGGCGCGGCGAGCCGTGCGTACAGTGCCTCCATGACCCCGCCCACTACCTGGCTCGCCGCGCGCCCCCTCAACAGCGCGCGGCTGCGGCTGGAGCCGCTGCGCGTCGCCCACGCGCGGGAGATGTTCCCGGTGCTCGACGACGTTCGGTTGCACACCTGGATCGGGGGGACGCCCGACCCGCCGGCCCAGCTCGCCGCGCGATACCGCCGCCAGGTGGCCGGCCAGTCGCCGGATGGCACGCGGGGCTGGCTCAACTGGGTGGTGCGCCGCACCTCGGACGCGCAGGTGATCGGCACCGTGCAGGCCACGCTGAGCCGCCCCGACACAGGCGGCCCGCAGGCGTCGCTCGCCTGGACGATCGGCGTCGCCCACCAGGGCAGCGGCTTCGGGCGCGAAGCCGCGCTCGCCATGGCGCGGTGGCTGCGCGCCCAGGGCGTGACCCACCTCGTCGCGTCCATCCACCCGGAGCACGGCGCGTCCGGCGCCATCGCGCGGGCGCTCGGCCTGGCGCCCACCGACGTCGTGGTGGACGGCGAGGTCCGCTGGAGCGATCCGGGCGCGTAGCGACCGACGCGAACGGCCCGCCCCAGCCCGTGCGGCCCGCCACCCCCGCTGGTCACCCGGGCCCGCGCCCGCCCGAGCGCGCCGCCGCGCCGATCACCCCGACCCCGGGGCCCGGTGACCTCGACGAGGGCCCCGGGGGCGCCCGTCTCGCCGCACGCTGTGGCCTGTTTCCAGGCCCGCTGATAAAATGGCGAATTTTTCGCTGTTTCGCCCGGAAAGCCGTGGCCGTGGGATGGCGTTGGGCGACTTCGAGGCGCCGCGCGACGCCTCCCCGGGCACGTACCATGTCCGCATGTCGTTTCTCCGCCGCCGCAGCGCTGCCACGCCGACAGGTCCGGACTTCGATGTCCTCGCCATGGACCCGGGGGACTGGCCCGGTGACCTGGGTGCCGGGCTGCTGCCCGCGCCGGACGGGAGCTGTCAGGGCGTCTTCCTGCGATACGACCTGTTCGGCGGTCGCGGACCCGCGATGATCATCGGGAACCTGCCGGCGGGTTCGCCGGTGCGCGAGGTGGGCGAGGGCGTCCCGTTCGAGGTGACGCAGCTTCTCGACGCCCTGGGCAACGACGAGCCGGTGACGGTCGTCTCCTCCGAGGACAGCCCCGTCATGCACGAGGACAACCTGCTGATCGTGCGGCGCGTCAAGCTCTCCGAGAGCCGCGTCTCCTGCGTGCAGTTCGACCGCAGCGACGGCGTCCTGGTCACCATCGCGAGCTGGGACCGCCCCATCACCGACGACCTGTACCGACTCCTGAAGCCGCTGCCGGCCGAACTCTTCCAGCAGAGCTGACGACAGGCGGGCGCATGACGCCCGCCGGCGGACCCACGGCACGGACAGGCCCCCGACGCGCCAGCGCCGGGGGCCTTCGCCCTCCTCACCGGCTACCGGCCCGAGGGGCGCACACTCACGTCGGCCGCCCGCACGAAGGCCACCCGGTGCCCGAACTGGATCTGGTAGTACGCGTCCGCACCCCGCACCACCCGGTGCCCGGCCGGGTCGAACGTCGTGGCCCACAGGTACTCGCCCCGCGTCCGCAGCCCCACCACGTACCGCTGACCCCGCTCCAGCGTGTACGGCAGCGGCGAGACCTCCTGCACCGGCACCCCCTGCGGATACGCCGCCTTCTCCGGGTACGCCCTGCCGTACACCGGCACCTCGGCGCGCCCGGGGCGTGGCGTGACGACCCAGCCACGGGCGGGCACGGCCGTCGGCTGGCGCGCTGGATCGTGGAACCACGCCCGCTGCCCCAGGTACCAGATCGCCGTCCACTCGCCCGAGCGCCCGGCCACCGCGAAACGCTGGCCGGTGGAGGCGCGGGCGCCCGTGTCGTTGACCCCCGTCGTCGTCGGCGACCCGTCCGGGCGCAGCCCGACATCGCGCACCAGCGGCGCGTCCGCGCGCGGCGCGGTGTGCAGCCGCACCGCCCCGGAGCCGTGCGGCGCGCACGGCCGCCCCGCTTTCTCGCAGTCGGTGTACACCGGCTGGTGCCGGTCGTAGTCGGGGCGGATGGTGACCAGCCCGCCCTCCGGCCCCGCCGTCGGCCGCAACGGCGCGCCCAACAGGCGGAAGTAGTGCGCCCAGTCCCAGTACGGACCGGGATCGGTGTGCATGCCCCTGATGGTCGAGGCGACGGTGCCCGGCACGGTGTCGTGGCCCAGGATGTGCTGCCGGTCCAGCGGAATGGCGTACCGCCTGGCCAGATGGCGCACCAGCCGCGCCGACGACCGGTACATCGCCTCGGTGTACCAGGCGTCCGGTGCCGTGAGGAACCCCTCGTGCTCCAACCCGACCGACTTGGCGTTGACGTACCAGTTCCCGGCGTGCCAGCCGATGTCCCGGGTCGGCACGTGCTGCGCGACGTGCCCGTCCGAGGCGCGCAGGGTGTAGTGCCACGAGACGTACGTCGGGTCCCGCACCAGCTTCAGCGCGGTGTCCCAGTACCCCTCCGTGTCGTGCACGACGATGTAGTCGATGCGCTGGGAGGCGGGGCGCAGCGCCTTGTCGTGGTTGCCGTAGTCGCCGTCCCCGAGCTCCTGGTACGGCGCGGGCACGGACTCGCAGGCCAGCTCGGGCGGGCACTCGACGCCCGGGGCCCGGTCGCCGGCCGGCAGCGCCAGCCGGCGCGACGTGCCGCTGTCGGGACGCAGCCCCGGGTGCGGGGCCAGCCGCATCCGCTCGCCCGTGTCCGTGCGACGGCTGGCCCCGGTACGCAGGACCGCGTACACCTCGTCCGCGAACATCCTGGCCGTCGCGGTGTCGGCGGCTCCCGCGTAGTCGGCGACCGCCGCGTACCAGCGGGCGGGGTCGCGACTGGGCGGCAGGCCGAGACGTTTCTGCGCGGCGGCGAGCAGCGCCGCGCCACCGTGCACGTTGGCCGCCGGGTCCTCCCGCAGTTCCCGCGCCGTCAACCCGGTCAAGTGCCGGGCCCGCTCCACGGTGCGCAGCCGCGCCGGCGGGGCCCCGGCACCAGGCGGCTCCGAGGCCCGGTGGGCGACCCACTTGGGCGCTCGCGCCCCGTCCCCGCGCGGATCCTCCTCGCCCTCCCCGTGGTGCGAGCCCTGCGCGTGGTGCGAGGTCGAGGCCAGCGCCGTGACCACGTCCGTCAGGTGCATCGGGCCGTAGCCGCCGCCGACGCTGGGCGCACCCCGATGAGCGTCCCAGCGGGACTGGAGGTACGCGACACCGAGCAGCACGTCACGCGGTACGTCGTACCGCTCGGCCGCGTCCGTGAACGCCTGCCGCAGACCCGTGTGCGACGGCTGCTCCGCCGTGGCGGAGGGAGCCGACGCCAGCAGCGGGACCAGCAGCGCGAGCGACGCGACGGCGCCCGCGGTGCGCGATGGTGGTCCGGCGCGGCGGCCCGCTCGACCGCTCGCCGTCGTCCGCTTCCGGGTGAGACCTGGCAACCTGGGCAACGCAGCCTCCTCAAGCTGAGCCCTACCTCCCACGCGCGGGGCGCGGGAACGATCGGGCATGCGGGGCTGAACCCACCCAGAGGTAGCCGCTGGCAAGGGACCCGTCAATCACCTCCGCAGGGGATTTCCACCGCCTCCTCCGTCCGAACCGCTTCGTGCGCCGTCCCGGGCCGCGGCGGCGGGGTGCCGCCGCGCGCCGCGCCGTGGCACCCGGTCAGCGGGTGCCGACCGCGGCGCGCACGGCACGTCGCGCGAGCGCGCAGTCGTCGTGCAGCCGCCGCAGCAGCAGGCGCTGCTGCTCGCCGGGGCTGGCTCCCGGCTCGCCGGGAGCCGCCGGAGCCGGATCGCGCATCGTGCGCTGCACGGCCGTCTCGTACATACGGATCTCCCGGGTCAGCACCAGCATCAGGTTCACCAGGAAGGCGTCCCGGGCGACGCGCCCCGAGCTCTGGGCCAACTGGGAGATCTGCCGCCGCGCGATCGCGGCGTCGACGCCCACCACCACCCACAGCGTGGCCAGGTCGTACCCCGGCAGATACCAGCCCGCCTGGTCCCAGTCGATCAGCGCCGCCCCCGACGGCGTGAACAGCATGTTCGACAGCACCGCCTCACCGTGACAGAACTGCCCGGGGCCCTGCCGGCCGTACGCCTGCGCGATGCCGAGCAGCAGCTTCTGGAGGTCCCCGATGTCGCGGTCGGTCAGCAGCCCCAGCTCGTGGTAGCGGGCCAGCCGGGCGGCGTAGTCGATGGGCGCGTCGAACAGGCCGGCCGGCGGGCGCCAGGTGTTCACCCGGTGGATCGCGGCGAGCGCGTTCCGCAGGTCACCACGGGGCGGCGGCTCGGTCGGATGACGGTGCAACGTGGCCACCCGTCCCGGCATCCGCTCCATGACCAGCGTGCCGCTCTCGGGGTCGGCGGCGATGAGCCGAGGTACGCGCACCGGCGGGCGGTGCCGTACGAAGGCCCGATACGCAGCTATTTCGTGCCCGAACCGGTCCGCCCAGGCCGGGGAGTGGTCCAGCAGGCACTTGGCCACCGCCGTGCTGCGCCCGGTCGTCCCGACGAACAGGACCGAGCGCCCGCCGCGACGCAGCACCTGGACGGGGTTGAACTCGGGACAGATGCGGTGCACCGCCGCGATGGCCGCGCGGAGTCGGGCTCCCTGCGGGCCGGACAGGTCGAGCCTCCCGCTCAGCGGCTGGGGAAGGGAGCCCTCCGCGCGTCGCGCCCGCCCGCCGCGGCTGGGGTCGAGGTACGGCCCGCCGCCGACGTGCGGGCGGTGCGGCCGGATCGGGGCGGACACGGGGGGCGATGCTGTGTACATGGGCGAGACAGATCCCTTCGTGTGCCGGCAAGTGCGTGCGCACCAGACCCGGAAGGTGACCGCACCCTGGGGAATGCGGTCCGCCTACCGGGCTGGGCCCTGACCACGGACAGGTGGCGCGAGCTCGCACCAGGAGGCGATGAGGCGTGCCCCGCCACTCGCGTGACGTTTCCCGGTGGACCGCGACGGCTCACAAGCCGTCGCGGTACGGGCCGCTCCGTCGCCGGTGGCGACGGCGCCGACACCGTCGGCGCCAGGGCTGGCCCCGGCATCACGTACCCACCGGCCCAGCGTCCCGACACCCACGACATCCCCGCCCGTAGCTGCGTCACCTGAGCCCGAAGGCCAGGGGAGGGTGGCGCGTTCCTACAGGACACCCGCGCGCGGGTGGCACACCATCTGGCGGACCCTGGCGAACCCTGGCGAATGCTCGCCACCCCCTATCCCGGCGGTTACTGTCAACACAGCCGAGAACCTGGGGGCTTGACGTGACGAGGGAACCCAATGCCCGTCTTGCGGACCTGTTCGGCCTGGCCGGCTGGTCCAAGGGGGAACTCGCGAGACTCGTGAACCGGCAGGCGGCGGCCATGGGCCATCCGCAACTGGCGACCGACACCTCGCGGGTACGGCGATGGATCGAGACCGGTGAGACGCCACGCGATCCCGTGCCGAAGGTGTTGGCCGCCTTGTTCACCGAGCGACTCGGTCGTGTCGTGACCATCGAGGACCTCGGATACGGCCGCTACGGACGCGTGGGTAAAGGGCAAGCCCACGACGGACTGCCCTGGGCGCCCGAGCGTACGGCCCAGGTCCTCACCGAATTCACGGGAATGGACCTCATGTTCAACCGACGCAGCCTGGTGGGCGCGGGAGCCGCGCTCACCGCGGGCTCCGTGCTCAGCAGCGCCATGTACGACTGGCTGCACACCGATCCCGCCCTGGCGACCGACGCCCCCTTCCTCTCCGGCTCGTTCTCCGCCGACCACGCCAGCTTCGACCGCTACGAGGCGGCGCCCGTGGGCTCCGCCGAGATCGAGGCGCTGGAGAAGTCCGTTGACATCTTCCGTGCCTGGGACGCGTCCCGGGGTGGCGGACTCCAGCGCAAGGCGGTGGTGGGCCAACTCAACGAGGTGGGCGGCATGCTCGCCTACCGCCACCCGCCCCACCTCCAGCGCAGGTTGTGGGGGGTGGCGGCCAACCTGGCGGTCCTCGCCGGGTGGATGTCCCACGACGTGGGCCTGGAGCCCACGGCCCAGAAGTACTTCGTCATCGCCGCCCACGCCGCGCGGGAGGGGGGCGACCGGCCTCGCGCGGGCGAGGCACTGTCCCGGGCCGCCCGTCAGATGGTGCACCTGGGCCGTCCCGACGAGGCGCTCGACCTGATGAAGCTCGCCAAGTCCGGTTCGGGCGAGGAGGCGCTGCCGCGCACCCGGGCCATGCTGCACACCATCGAGGCATGGGCGCAGGCGTCGATGGGCCGTGGCCAGGCCATGCGCCGCACTTTGGGCGAGGCGGAGGAGCTGTTCGTCTCGGACAAGGGCGATGTGCCCGCGCCGAGTTGGATGCAGATGTTCGACGAGGCCGACCTGCACGGCATGCAAGCCCTGGCGTACCGCACGCTCGCCGAGCACGAACCTGCGGCGGCGATCGTCGCCCAGCGGCACGCGAAGGAGGCGCTGCGGTTGCGCGTCGACGGTCGGGAGCGGTCGCAGATCTTCGACCACATCTCGATGGCCTCGGCCTGCTTCCTCGACGACCAGCCGGAGAAGGGCGACAGCTACGCGCGGTTGGCCCTGGTATCCATCGGCGAGACGTCCTCGCTGCGCACCTGGGACCGGCTGCGGGAGATGTACCGCCTCACCGGCCAGTACGCGAGCCGTACCGACATCAAGCACCTGCGGGAGGAGATCCAGGAAGCCCTGCCGGACCAGGGCGGCGGCAAGCGGGGTGACAGTGCCGCGATCTGAGGGCCGAGCGGCGCGACCACCGCCACCCCGTCAGAAGGCCCCTCGATGTCCGCGCGGACATCGAGCCCGTCCGCGATGGCCTTGCTGGCCTTCGCTACGCCGCCACGTGAGCGGGCACCGCATCGGCCGGATCGGTCAGCGGGAGGTGCCGTGCGATCGTGCGGGTCGAACCGAACCCGGGGCCGGGGCGAGCGCCGACGTGTCGAGCCCTGACGCCCTCAGTTCGGAATCACTGGGCCTCGGTGTCGGGGTCTGCCGGAGAGGTGCGTGAGGCTGGGTCACGCGGCGAAGCCGATCTGGGCGACGAGGACACAGGCGTCGTCCTCCCGCTCTTCGTCACCGAAGGTCTCGGCGACGGTGCGCACACACTCCTGTGCGGAGCGGGCCACGGAGAACCGGTGCGCGAGGGCGAGCAGCCGCTCGGCTCCCGCGTCGGCGCTGGCTCGTGTGGAGCGGGGCGCCAGGCCGTCGGTGTGCAGGACGAGCAGATCGCCCGGTTCCAGCGCCTCGGTGCGCTGGGTGTAGGTCGCTCCCGAGGTGGCGCCGAGCAGTACGCCCTCCGGTGGGCGCAGCGACCGCCCCGTCCCGCCACGGAACAACAGCGGGGCGGGGTGGCCGGCCTGGGACCAGGTGAGGGTGCGGGTGCGGGGGTCGTAGAGGCCACAGACGGCACTCCCGAGCGCCGGCTGGGGCCCCGCGTCGAGCATGTGGTTCAGGAAACCCATCAGCGGGCCCGGCTCCACCCCGGCCACGGCCATGCCGCGCAGCGCGCCGAGCAGGGTGGCCATGCCCGAGGTCGCGGCCACTCCGTGGCCGGTCAGATCGCCGACGCTCAGCAGCGTGCGGCCGTCGGGCAGGTGGAGCGCGTCGTACCAGTCGCCGCCGATCAGCGCGCTGACGGCGGAGGGGAAGTAGTGGGCCGCGAGGTCGAGGGCGTCGCCGTCCGTCGCGTGCGGCAGTCGCAGCGCGCCGCGCCAGGGCGGGAGCACGGCCTCCTGGAGTTCGACCGCGAGCCGCCGTTCGGTCTGGGCGATGTGCCGCTCGCGTTGCAGGACGTCGCGGGATTCGCGCACCGCCTGCTGACTGCGGCGTAGCTCGGTGACGTCACGCAGCACGGCCCACATGGAGCCGGTGCTTCCGTCGGCCTCGAGGACGGGCTCGCCCATCATGTGCACCGTGCGTTCGAGGAAGCCCGGCCCCACGATGCGGAACTCGCCGTCGATGGGCTTCCCGTCCACCAGGCAGTCGGTGACCAGAACGGCCAGGGACGCCTGGTCGGCCGGGTGCACCCAGGAGGGCAGCTCGTCCAGCGAGAGCCCGCCCTCG
Source organism: Streptomyces sp. NPDC057702 (assembly GCF_042799315.1). NCBI lineage: Bacteria > Bacillati > Actinomycetota > Actinomycetes > Kitasatosporales > Streptomycetaceae > Streptomyces > Streptomyces sp. NPDC057702. The sequence goes on from NZ_JBHVJC010000028.1 coordinate 108,362, forward strand.
GCCGGCCGGCGGCCGAAGATCTCGTAGAGCTCGGGAGACCAGGTCACCTCGTCGGTGAGCAGGTTCCACTCGGCGCTGCCGACGCGGCTGACCAGCGAGCGGTGCTCGGGCTCGGGCGGCGCGGCGGGCACGCGCTCGCTGGGCGGTACCTCTTCGAGGTCGATGGGCACACCCTCGCGGAGCTGGCCCAGGTGCTCGCCCAGGTCGTCCAGGTGGTGGACGGCTAACTCGCACAGGGCGCGCTGCCAGCGGGCTCGCGGGTCCTCGAGTCGCTCGTCCTCCATGCGGGACCCGCGGCGGACGGCGTCGAGGTCGCCGCGCAGGGTGCGGGTCTGCGAGATCAGTGCGTCGAGCGCGCCGCGCTCGGGCGGCTGCGGAGCGGGACGGTCCGCGAAGAGGGGCGACGGCATGGGGAGGTACTCCGATACAGGCGCGGCGCGACCAGTTGGACGGAAGGGCCGGTGACGACTGTTGCACAGGCTGCGATGGCTCGTAAGGGATTTGGCAATACCCGATACGGTGGTGCTCTTGACATATGCCAGCGGCCTTCCGTGGATATGCCGGGCACACACCCGGAGGTGGCGGCTCCGGGTAGGCTGCGGCGCTTGGACACATGGCCGCTGCCATTCATCAGGCATACCGGCCGCGACATCGGCAAGAATGCCGGTCGAAGGAAATCCCGTTGCCAGCCGAACCCCCCGCCCCGGATGCTGACCTTATGTTCGATCCAGACATAGCGCCCAGTGGCTCCCTCCTCGGTCTCCTCCAGCGAGGCCGCGGCGACGGGACCCTGCACGCCCTCGCGGCGCCGCGAGACGAGGCGCTCAACGCGCTGCACCAGTGTGTGCTGCGCGATCCACGCCGCGACTGGCAGGCGGAGAACCGCTCGCTGTACTACGCCAGGCTCTACATGGAGCTCGACGGCGGACTTGAAGAGATCGAACAACACCTCTTCCAACCGGACGACCTCCTGGACACCGCCGAGGAGCGCACCGGGCTCGCCCTGGCCGTGCTCGGCCATCTCGCTTCGTACGGGCGCGGTGACGCTCTGCACCTGCTGCGCCGGTACGCGGCGACGGGCGGCAACTGGCAGTGGGCGCTCGACGAGTTGGCCCTGCGCGACGACGACAGCGGGCTGCGCGCCCTCAGCGGCCTCGTCCTGGCCCGCTTCCCGCGCACCCCCGAAGGCGAGGCCGAACTCGCGGCGGCGGCCAGGGACGCCTTCGAACCACGGCCCTGGCGGCTGTGGGCGGAGGACTCCGCCGAGCCACACAGCGCCGCCCGGGTGCGCGCCGCGCTGGAGAACGGCTGCTTCGACCGGTGGCAACGCCAGCTCAGGCCGACCGGCCCCCGGCCGGGCTGGAGCGTGCGCGAGGTGCTCGACTGGGCACAGCAGGGCCTCGACGAGCACCCCACCCAGCACCGGCACGGCCCGGCGGCCCGCTGCCTGACGGCCGTCGCGGGCCCCGAGGACCACGCGGCGATCATCGCCGCGGCGACCGATGGCCCCGACGCCGCCCGCGCCACGGCCCTGCGCTACCTGGCCGAACAGCACGCCCCCGAGGCGCTCGGCCTGATCGAAGCCGCCGCCGAGTCGCCCTCCGGCCTGGTGGCCGACGCCGCCGTCGGCGCCTTCGAACGGATGCGGAGCAACGCCTCCCTGGCCAGGGCCAGAGGCTGGGTGCACCGCGACGACGCGCTCGGCACCGCCGCCGCCGCGCTCCTGGCCTGCCGGGGCGGCCAGCACGACGCCACCGCCGTGCTGAGCGCGCTGCGCCGCGCGGTGCGCGGGCAGGGCCCGGACGCCCCCACGCTGTGGGACCTGGTCGACGGGGCGGGCCGGCTCACCATCGACTGCGCCGCGCCGGTGCTGCGCCATATCTACCGCGAGACCTCGTCCTCGCAGCTTCGCGGCAGGTCGGCGCGGGCGCTGGCGGCCACCGACCCGTCCTTCCCGGCCGGGTTCGCGGTGGAGTGCCTGTGGGACTGCGAGGAGACCACCCGCGAACTCGCCGCCCGGCACGCGGCCACGGCCGACTCGCGCGTCGTGGACCGGCTGCGCAGGCTCGCCGCCGACCCGGCCGAGGAGGCCGAGGTCCAGACCGCCGTACGCAGCCGGATCGACCCGGACACGGCGGCCCTGTGAGCGCGCCGCCACCGGTGGTGGCCCGGAGCGCGCTCGCGTAGGCCCCACGCCGGGCCGCGCCGGAGGCCGACCGGGCCCCACGTCGGCGAAGGGCGGCCCGGTGGCCGCCGGCGAAGCGATCGCGGCGTACCCGGCGGAAGACGCGGCCGGCTCCAGGCCGGTTCCCAGGCAGGGAGCGCGTCGGCGCGATGGCGGCCCGGTCGCCGTCGAGCGGCGGAGTCGCCCCGAGGCGGGGCGGCGGGTGGCCGTGGCACGGGAGCGGGGCGCGGCGCCGGCGGATAGGCCCCGCACGGGGTGGGCGTTTTCCGGACAGACCCGCCCGGCAGGGCAGAACCCGCCCTCACCAGCGGCGAACGCTCATGGGACGTTTCCTGATCGGAAAGATCCACGTGGCCCGCGTCACGTTCCGCGCGCCGACAACACCGGTATGCGTGTCGCCATCGTCACCGAGTCCTTCCCGCCCGACATCAACGGCGTCTCCCACTGCGCCCTCCAGACCGCCCAACACCTCGCCCGACGCGGCCACCAACCCCTGGTGCTCGCCCCGGCCGGAGCGCACGACTGCCCGGCCGACAGCGACGGCACCCACCCCTATCCCGTCGTGCGCGTCCCCTCGCTGCCGCTGCCCGGCTATCCGCAGGTGCGCGTCGCCCTGCCCAGCCGCAGGCTCACCGCCGCGCTGAGCGCGCACCGCGCCGACCTCGTCCACCTGGCCAGCCCGTTCATCCTCGGCGTACGCGGCATGGCGGCGGCCACCCGACTGGGTGTTCCCGCCGTCGCCGTCTACCAGACCGACATCGGCGGCTACGCCCGTACCTACCTCGGCACCGGCGAGTCCGCCGCCTGGCGCCGCATCCGGGCCGTGCACGCCGCGGCCGACCGCACCCTGGCCCCCTCCACCGCCGCCGTCCGCGACCTGTCCGAGCACGGCGTGCCGCGGATCGCGCTGTGGCCACGCGGGGTGGACACCGGGCGCTTCCGCCCGGAGCTGCGCGACGCGGCACTGCGCCGCACCCTGGCGCCCGGCGGGGAGCTCATCGTCGGCTACGTCGGCCGGCTGGCGCCCGAGAAGCGTGTCGAACTGCTCGCCCCGGTCGCGGCCATGCCCGGCGTGAAGCTGGTCGTCGTCGGCGACGGGCCGAGCGCGACCGGGCTGCGCTCGGCGCTGCCCGGCGCCCAGTTCCTGGGCCGGCGCACCGGCGACGAACTCGCCCGCGTCTTCGCCTCGTTGGACGTCTTCGCGCACACCGGGCCGCAGGAGACGTTCTGTCAGACCGTGCAGGAGGCGCAGGCCAGCGGCGTGCCGGTGGTCGCCCCGGCCGTGGGCGGGCCGGTCGACCTGATCGCGCACGGCCGCACCGGGCTGCTGGTCCCGCCGGGCGACTCGGCCGCCGTACGGGACGCGGTCGCGCTGCTGGCCGGCTCGCCGAAGCTCCGCGCCGACCTGGGCCGGGCCGGCCGGGCCGCCGTGGCGGGGCGCACCTGGGAGGTGGTCGGCGATCTGCTGCTCGACCACTACGCCGAGGTGTTGGCCGAGCGCACCGGGCGGGTCACGGAAGGGCGTGCGGCATGAGCGCGTCCCAGGAGCCCGAGCCCACCCCGTGCCCCGTAGGACCGCGAACCGTCCTCGACGCGCCGCCGGGGCCGTTGCGCATCGTGCGGCTCGCCAACTTCGTCACCCCCACCTCCGGGGGACTGCGCACCGCCCTGCGCGAGCTCGGCGCCGGATACCGGGCCGCCGGCCACGAGCCGGTCCTGGTCGTCCCCGGCGAGCGGGCGTCCGACGAACTCACCCCACAGGGGCGCGTGATCACCGTCCCCGGTCACGAGCTCCCCGGCACCGGCGGCTACCGCGTGCTCACCGACCGCCGCCACCTGTCCCGGCTGCTGGAACGCCTGGCCCCGGACCGCCTTGAGGTCTCCGACCGCACCACGCTGCGGTGGACGGGGGAGTGGGCCAGACGGGCCCGGGTCCCCGCCGTGATGGTCTCCCACGAGAGCGCCGACGCCGTGCTGCGCACCTGGGGCGTCCCGCCGGCCGCCGCCCGCCGCGCCGCCGACCGACTCAACCTGCGCACGGCGCGGGCGTACGCGCGCGTGGTGTGCACGACGGAATGGGCCGCGCGGGAGTTCGTACGGCTCGGCGTGCGCAATCTCGTACGGGCTCCGCTCGGCGTGGACCTGGAGAAGTGCCATCCCGCCTGGTACAGCGCCGCGTTGCGGGCCCGGCAGGTGAGCGGTGCGTCGACGTTGCTGGTGATGTGCTCGCGGTTGTCGCCCGAGAAGCGGCCGGGACGCGCCCTGGACGCCGTGGCCGAGCTGCGGCGGCGCGGCGTGGGGACGCGTCTGGTGGTGGCGGGGGACGGGCCGCTGCGCGCCCGGCTGGCCGAGCGCGCCCGCGCGGAGGGGCTGCCGGTCACCTTCCTGGGACACGTGGCGCACCGTGGCGAGCTGGCCGCGTGGCAGGCCAGCGCGGACGTGGTGCTGGCGCCGGGGCCGGCCGAGACGTTCGGTCTCGCCGCGCTGGAGGCCCTCGCCTGCGGGACGCCGGTGGTGGTCAGCGCCTCCTCGGCGCTGCCCGCCATCGTGGCCACGGCCGGCGCGAGCGCGGCGGACGACGGGCCGGCGTTCGCGGACGCCGTCGAGGACGTGCTGGCCCGCCCCGAACCGGCCCGCCGCCAGGCCGCGCGGGCGCGCGCCGAGGAGTTCGGCTGGCCGCTCGCGGTGGCCGCGTTCCTGGCCGCGCACGACGCCGCCCCGCTGAACCCGCCCGACGGCGCGGTACAGCCGGCGGCGCGCGCCATCGGCGTGGGCCCGCGCGCGGCAACCGGGCAGGGCGCGACGGCCGGGCAGGGTGTGGCAACTGGGCAGGCCGTGGTCGGCCCGCTGGCCGACCACGCGCCGGGCGGGCCACGACCGGTGGCGACCCCGGGAGCACCGACACCGGGGGGAGGCGGCTCGTGAGGACGCGGCGGGTCCGCCACGCGGAGTCACCCGCTCCGTGCGGGGCGCGCCACGGGGCCGTAGTGGGGCGATGGGACAGGTTCGGGAGCCCGGCCCCGCACGGGTGCCCGGGCCCCGCGACGATCGGGCCCCGCGCGTCCCCGGGCGGCCCGCGCGCGGCACACCAGGGCGCCGCCGACCAGCACCCGGCCGATCGAAGCCCGGCTCACCCGGCGTCCGCCGACCACCGCCCGGCCCGTCCGACCGCCGCTACCCCGAGGCCCGTTGACCTGACGTTCGCGACCTCGGGGTTCGCCACGCCGACCTCCGCCGCGCCGATCTCCGCCACGCCGAGGCGCACCGATCCGAGGTACGCCCGCTCGGGATACGCCATCCCGGGACACGCCGCCCCGGGGCTCGCCGATCCGACCTTCGCGGCTTCGTGGGCCGTCACCCCGCAGCTCGTCGACCCGGCCTTCGCGGCTTCGCGGGCCGCCGCCCCCAGGCCCGCGATGGCCGGGCCCGGGTCCGTGGACCCGGCGTCCGCCGCTCCGAGGCACGCCGCCGCTCCCGCGTCCGTCGGCCAGGCGTTCGCCGCCCGTGGGCGCACCGGACGGAGGTCGGTCGGCTCGGCCGGCGCCGGTCGGGGGCCGATGCTGGTGGCTGGGGGAGTGGTCGGCCCGGTGGGGGGCGCTCGCGGTGTGGGTGGGTCCGGTGTCCGGCGGTAGTGCGGCTGCCGGTCAGGCGGCCGCGTTCCGGTTCGTCGCGTTGGGCGACTCGCTCACCGCGGGCATCGGTGACCCGGCGCCCGGGGGTGGTTGGCGTGGCTGGGCGGCGCTGTTGGCGGACGCCCTGGTCGTGGTCGACGCGCGGGCCGAGCCCCGTGGTCGTGGCGCCGTCGCCGGGCACACCGCGCGGGGCGAGGGCGCCGCGTCCGGCCCCGTGACCGCCGTGGAGGCGCCGGCCGTCTGGGGGAGCCTCGACGTCCCGGGCGGCCCGGCCGACAGCGAGTGGAGGCGGGCGGACCGGGGTGTGGCGGGTGTGGAGTTCGTCAACCTCGCCCGCAGCGGTGCGCTGGCCACCGAGATGGCCGAGGCACAGTTGGCCACCGCGCGCCGGTCCCGTCCCCGGCTGGCCTCGGTCGTGGTGGGCGGCAACGACACGCTGCGGGCCGCGTTCGACATCCGACGGGTCGCCGAGGCGCTCGACCTGACGATGCGTGGCCTGAGCGAGGACGGCGCCCTGCTGCTCACCGCCTGTCTGCCTGATCCGGGGCGGATGCTGGGCCTGCCACGGCCTCTGGCCGCGCCCCTGACCCGGCGGATGCGGGCGTTGAACACGGTGGTGCACGTCCTGGCCCGGCGCTACGGAGCGGTCCACGTCCACCTCGCCGAGCACGCCTGGGCGGCGGACCCGGCCGCGCGCACCGTGGACCGACTGCACCCCAGCGAGCTCGGCCACCGGCTGCTGGCCAGGGAGTTCCACACCGAGCTGGGTCGCCGGGGCGTGCCGCTGGGCCCCGCCCCCTCGATCACGCTCGACGGCCCGCGCCCCACGCTCGCCGCCAGCACCTGGTGGCTGGCCACGCGCGGGTCGCGGTGGGTCGCCGACCGGTGCCGGGACCTGCTGCCGGACCTGGTCCGGCAGGCCGCCCTGGAAAGCGGCCACCACCTGCGCGGCACCGCGCACCTGCTGGACACGCGGACCCGGGTGGCCACCCGGGGCGCGCTGACGCTCACCCAGAGCACGCCGACTCCGGCCCTGGACGCCGGCGACACCCGCTGACCCCACCCCCAGCCACTCCACCGACCTCCCCGAGCCCGCCGAACCGGAGCGCGCCGAGCCGCCCCACCCTCGCCCGGCCGGCGCGCCCCGGCCCACTCCCAGGCCCACTCCCAGGCCCACCCTCGTCCCAGCAGCCCGCGCGGGGCCGCCGCGCCATGGCGTACGCGCCCGTCGCCCACGCACACCCCCACCGCCTCCCGCGAACCGACACGCCGCTGACCTCCAGCCCGCCAGCCCCGGGCCCCCGATGCCCGCCCCCGGCCGTGGCTCCCGAAGCCGCCTCGCTCCGGCGGCCACCACCCCGCCCCGTGACGGCCCCGTTCCCCCGGCCACCTCTCCCGCCCCCCCACGGCGCCCCGTGCTCCCGTGCCGAAGCCCCCTCGTCCGAGTCCTCGCCGGGAGCCACCCCCGTGCGCGCCCCGTCTTCCGGCTCCGGCCGGGGTGCCGCTGGGAGAATGCGGGGATGAGGACGGGACGCTGGGAGTTCTGGATCGACCGGGGCGGCACGTTCACGGACGTCGTGGGTCAGCGGCCGGACGGGCGGCTGGTGACGCGGAAGGTGCTCTCGCACCACCCCGAGCGCCGGGAGGACGCCGCCGTCGCCGGCATCCGGGCCGTCCTGGGTCTGGGGCCCGGCCAGCCGTTGCCCGCCGAGCGGATCGACGTCGTCAAGATGGGCACCACCGTCGCCACCAACGCCCTGCTCGAACGCTCCGGCGAGCCCACCGTCCTGGTGGTGACCGAGGGGTTCCGGGACGCGCTGCGCATCGCGTACCAGAACCGGCCACGGATCTTCGACCGGCGGATCGTGCTGCCCCAGGCGCTGTACGCCCGGGTGATCGAGGTTCCCGAGCGGCTGGGGGCGCGCGGAGAGGTGGTGCGCCCGCTGGAGCTGGACACGGTGCGCGAGGAGTTGCGGGCCGCGCGCCGCGACGGACTGCGCGCCGCCGCCGTCGTCCTCACCCACGGCTACCGGTACCCCGCGCACGAGCGGGCCGTCGCCGCCGTGGCCCGGGAGGCGGGCTTCACCCAGGTGAGCTCCTCGCACGAGGTCAGCCCGCTGATGAAGCTGGTGCCGCGTGGCGACACCACGGTCGTCGACGCGTACCTCTCGCCGATCCTGCGGCGCTACGTCCAGGAGGTGGCCGGCGAACTGCGGGGCATCCGGCTGATGTTCATGCAGTCCAACGGCGGCCTGCGGGACGCGGCGCACTTCCGCGGCAAGGACGCGGTGCTCTCGGGGCCCGCCGGAGGCGTGGTCGGCATGGTCCGCTCGGCGGCCGAGGCCGGCCACGCTCGCGTCATCGGCTTCGACATGGGCGGCACTTCCACCGACGTGTCGCACTACGCCGGCGAGTTCGAGCGCGTCTACGGCACCGAGGTGGCCGGGGTGCGGACGCGCGCCCCGATGCTCGACATCCACACCGTGGCGGCGGGTGGCGGATCGGTGCTGCGCTTCGACGGCCAGCGCTACCGGGTGGGCCCCGACTCCGCGGGCGCCGTACCCGGGCCCGCCTGCTACCGCCGGGGCGGGCCGCTGACCGTCACCGACGCCAACGTGATGCTCGGCCGTGTCCAGGGCGCGCACTTCCCCGCCGTCTTCGGCCCGCACGCCGACCAGCCGCTGGACGCGACGGTCGTGCGCGACAGGTTCGCCGCGCTCGCCGAGGAGATCACCGCAGCGACCGGCGACCGGCGCGGCCCCGAACAGGTCGCGGCCGGCTATCTCGACATCGCCGTGCTGAACATGGCCACCGCCGTCAAGAAGATCTCCGTCCAACGCGGACACGACGTCACGCGCTACGCGCTGACCAGCTTCGGCGGCGCCGGCGGCCAGCACGCCTGTGCCGTCGCCGACGCCCTGGGCATCGGCACCGTCATCGTCCCGCCGCTGGCCGGCGTGCTCTCCGCGTACGGCATCGGCGTCGCCGACGCCACCGCGATGCGCGAGACGGCCGTCGAGGCCGACATCGCCGACCCGGACGGCCTGGCCCGGGTGCGGGCGGCCAGTGCCGACCTGGCCGCCCGCACCCGGGCGGAGCTGGTCGCCGACGGCCTGCCCGGCGCGGCCATCACCACCACGACCCGCGTCCACCTGCGCTACGCCGGCACCGACGCGTCCCTGCCCGTCCCGCTGGCCGACGCCCCCGCCATGGCGGCCGACTTCGCCCGCGCCCACCGCGCGCGCTACGCCTTCACCATGGACAAGCCGCTCGTCGCGGAGGCCGTGTCGGTGGCGGCGAGCTGCCCGCCGGGCGCGACCCGGCCGCCCGTGTCCCCGGGCGCGGACGGGGCCGCCGACGGGCAGGCGGCGCCCGTCCACGCCACCGTGCGGATGTTCGCCGGCGGCCGGTGGCGGCCCACGCGCCTGTACCGGCGTGTCGAGCTGCGCCCGGGGGACACGCTGGACGGGCCCGCCCTGGTCGTCGAGGAGGACGCCACCACCGTCGTCGAGCCGGGCTGGCGGGCCACCCTCGGGGAGCGCGGGCACCTGCTGCTGACCCGGGCGCGGCCCCGACCGCGCACCGTCGCGGCGGGCACCGACGCCGACCCGGTACTCCTCGAGGTCTTCAACAGCCTCTTCATGGCGATCGCGGAGCAGATGGGCGTGCGCCTGGAGAACACCGCCCACTCGGTCAACATCAAGGAGCGGCTCGACTTCTCCTGCGCGCTCTTCGACGCCGACGGCAACCTGATCGCCAACGCCCCGCACATCCCGGTGCACCTGGGCTCCATGGGCGAGTCCATCAAGGAGGTGCTGCGCCGCGACGCCGGCGCGCTGCGGCCCGGCGACGTCTACGCGATCAACGACCCGTACCACGGCGGCACCCACCTGCCCGACGTCACCGTGGTCACACCCGTCTTCGACGCCCCGGGCCGGCGGCTGCTGTTCCTGGTCGCCTCGCGTGGCCACCACGCCGACATCGGCGGCACCACCCCCGGCTCGATGCCCGCCTTCAGCCGCACCATCGAGGAGGAGGGCGTCCTGTTCGACAACTGGCTCCTGGTGCGCGACGGCCGACTGCGCGAGCGCGCGACCCGGGCGCTGCTCACCTCGGCCCGCCACCCCTCGCGCGCGCCGGAGACCAACCTCGCCGACCTGCGGGCCCAGATCGCGGCCAACGAGAAGGGCATCGCGGAACTACGCCGGATGATCGACCAGTTCGGCCTCGACGTCGTGCACGCGTACATGCGACACGTGCGGGACAACGCCGAGGAGTCGGTGCGGGCCATCGTCGCCGGGCTGCGCGACGGCTCGTACCGCTACGAGACGGACTCCGGCGCCGTCATCCAGGTCGCGCTGCGCGTGGACCACCGCACGCGCGGCGCCGTCGTGGACTTCGCGGGCACCTCCCCGCAGCAGCCGGGCAACGCGAACGCGCCCAGCTCGGTGGTGATGGCGGCGGTGCTCTACGTCTTCCGGACCCTGGTCGCCCACGACATCCCGCTCAACAGCGGCTGTCTCACACCCCTCGACGTGCGCATCCCCCCGGGTTCCATGCTGGCCCCGACGTACCCGGCGGCCACTGTCGCGGGCAACGTGGAGACCTCACAGGCGGTCACCGGGGCGCTGTACGCGGCGCTCGGCGCGCAGGCCGAGGGCGTGGGGACGATGAACAACATCACCTTCGGCAACGACCGGGTGCAGTACTACGAGACGGTGGCCAGCGGTTCCGGTGCCGGCGACGGGTTCGACGGCGCCGACGCGGTCCAGACGCACATGACCAACTCCCGCTTGACCGACCCCGAAGTGCTCGAATGGCGCTACCCGCTGCGCGTGGAGTCCTTCGCGGTGCGGGGCGGGAGCGGCGGGCGCGGGCGCTGGCACGGCGGCTGCGGGGTCACCCGGCGGGTGCGCTGCCTCGAACCGATGACGATCGCCCTGCTCACCGGCCACCGCAGGATCGCGCCGTACGGCATGGCCGGCGGTCACCCCGGCGCGCTGGGGGCCAACCTGCTGGAGCGCGCCGACGGCTCGGTGCACCCCCTGCGCGGCCGCGACGTGGTCCGGGCGGCGGCCGGCGACGTCCTGGTCGTCCACACCCCCGGCGGCGGGGGGTACGGCACGCCCGAGGAGTAGCACGCCACGGCACGCACGGCGGGGGGAGCGGGAGCACGACACCGCACGGGCCCCGGCCGGGAGTCGCGGTGCGGCGCGCGCGTGGGCCGACGGGGGACCGTTCTCCGTGGCTCGCCTCGGGGTGTGGCGGCCCGGGGCGTCGCGTGCCCGTCCGGTCGCTCGTGACGCGGGAGGCCAGATGGGCTCCGCGCTGACTCAGCGCGCGGAGCCCATCGGCGTCGATGGCCGGCCGCGAGGCCCGCCGCCTGACGGCGGCTGCCGGTGTGAGCTCGGGCCAGCGCTCGACGTCGCGGTGCCCGGCACCGCTCGTGTGGCTGGCTCCGTACCCGGGCCGTTCCATCCTCCCTGCGGATGCCCCCTGGGAATCGGCCGCGAGTGCGGCTCGGTCCCCCATCCGTGACCCAGCCTCACCTGGGCGGACCGTGTCGACAAATCCTTAGAGTTCTTTAAAAAAGTTCGCTGCCGAGCTCGGTCGGGAGGTAGCGACCGCGCGCCCACGGGCCCGCGCGAGGCGGGCCCGTACCGCGTCCGCCGTCGGTCAGCTCCGCCGCCCGGGGCGCGCCAGACGGGCCGGGCGGGGCGCGAAACGTACCGGTGTGCCGGGCACCGCCTGTGCCGCCGCCGCCAGCCAGGGCTCGGGGACGACGCCGATCACCGGATAGCCGCCGGTCGTCGGATGGTCGTGCAGGAAGAGCACCGGGCGGCCGTCCGGCGGCACCTGGAGCGCGCCGAGAACCAGCCCCTCACTGGGGAGTTCGCCCTCCCGGGCCCGCTCCAGCGCGGGGCCCTCGGTGCGCAGCCCGATCCGGTTGCTCGCGGGCGAGACGGCGTACGCCGCGCTGCCGAGGGTGCGCAGTGCCCACGCGGTGAACCACCCCTGGCGCGGGCCGAGCACCACCGGCAGCACCAGTTCGCGCACGGGGCCGGGGGCGGGGGCCGCGTCCAGGTGGGGGGCCGCCGCGTCCGGCGCGCCGAGCGGCAGTACGACCCCGTCGGTGAGCGGGTCGGGCCCCAGACCGGAGAGCACGTCGGTGGCCCGACTGCCGAGCACCGGGCGGGCGTCGACGCCGCCGGCCAGGCCCAGATAGCCGCGTACCCCGTGGGTGGCGGCGCCGATCTCCAGCACGGCCCCGGCCGGCAGTCGGACCGGCGCGCCCCAGGCGGCCGGTCGGCCATCCACCGTGACGGGGCTGGGCGCCCCGGTGACGGCGGCGACGGTGGCGCGGTCCACTCGTACGGCGCACCCGGTGAGCGTCGTCTCCAGGGTGGCGGCCTGTTCCGGGTTGCCCACCAGGCGGTTGGCGAGCCGGTGCGCGGGCTCGTCCAGGGCGCCCGAGCGCGGCACGCCCAGCTGTGCGTGGCCGCCGCGCCCCAGGTCCTGCACGGTGGTCAGCGCCCCGGCCCGCACCACGGTCAGGGTTCCGGTGGTCCTCACGCGCTCGCCCCGTCCGTGTCGTGGGTGGTGGGGCGGACGGCGTCGTGGCCGCGCTCCGTCCCGTGGGCGTCGGGCGCCGGGCTCCCCGCGCGCGACCCGCCCTGTGCCGGCAGGCCGCCGGTCGCGGGGCGCGCCGGGCCGCCGCGTGGCTGGGCGTCGCGCCGTGTGCTGAGGGCGTGCTCGGCGTGGGGCACGAAGCGCACCCGGGTGCCGGGGGTCAGGAGGGCGGCGGGCTCGCGGGTGACGTCCCACAACACGGCGTCGGAGGTGCCGATGAGCTGCCAACCGCCGGGCGAGGAGCGCGGGTAGACGCCGGTGTAGGGGCCGGCCAGGGCGAGTGAGCCGACCGGGACCCGGGTGCGCGGGGTGGCGCGGCGCGGTACGTGGTAGCGGCTGGGCAGCCCGGTGAGATAGCCGAACCCGGGCGCGAACCCGCAGAAGGCCACCCGGAACTCGGTGCCCGAGTGGATGCGCACGACCTCCTCGGGCGTCACCCCCCAGTGCGCGGCGACCTCGGCCAGGTCGGGGCCGTCATAGCGCACCGCGATCTCCACGGCCGCCCCCCGCTCGCGCGCCGGCGGCGCGATGGTCCACCGGGTGGCCCGGTCGGCGGTGTGGGCGGGGTCGGCCAGGCCGTCGAGCAGGACGGTGCGGGCGGCGGGCACGATCTCGCGCGCCGCCGGCAGGTCGGGGGTGCCCAACCGGCGCAGCACCTCGGCGTGCAGCGCCTCGACGGCCTCGTCGGAGTCCACCTCCAGCAACAGGGCGTGCTCGCCCACGGGAAGGGCCCGCACGGCGAAGCCGGCCCCGTCCGGTGGCGGGGGCTCCGCCCGTGCCGACCCGCGCTCGGGCCGCCCATCCTCGACGCGCTCGGCCCGCGTCGGGCGCTCGGGCGTCGGGCGCGGCGACGTGCGGGGCGGGTGGGGGCCTGGCGCGGGCGCCGTGTGGTCCCTCACGCGAAGGCCCTGAACCGGATGCCGGCCGCCGCCAGTTCGGCTCGCACCCGGCGGGCCGTCTCGGCCGCGCCCGGGGTGTCGCCGTGCACGCACAGCGACCGCGCCCGGACGGCGATCCGCTGCCCGTCGACGGCGGTCACGGCCTGGTCGCGGGCGATCGTCAGCGACCGCTTGACCACGGTGTCCGGGTCCTCGATCACCGCGCCGGGGGTGCCGCGTGGCACCAGGGTGGCCCGCGCGGTGTAGGCGCGGTCGGCGAACGCCTCGGGGACGGCGGGCAGTCCGGCGTCCTTGGCCCGCTCCAGCAGCAGCGAGCCGGGCAGCCCGAGGACGGGCAGCGGCGTGTCGCCACCGGCCAGGCGCACGCCGGTCACCACGGCCTCCGCCTGCGCCGCGTCACGCACACAGCGGTTGTACAGCGCGCCGTGCGGCTTGACGTACGCCACCCGGGCGCCGGCGGCGTGCGCGAAGACGGCCAACGCGCCGATCTGGTAGGCGATCTCGTCGGTCAGTTCGCGCGGCGGTACGTCCATGGCCCGCCGCCCGAAGCCCGCCAGGTCGCGGTAGGAGACCTGGGCTCCGATGACCACGCCGCGCTCGGCGGCCACGTCGCACACCCGCCGCATGGTCGAGGGGTCGCCGGCGTGGAACCCGCAGGCGACGTTGGCGCTGGTGACGACGGACAGCAGCGCGTCGTCGTCGGTCAGGTGCCAGCGGCCGAAGCCCTCCCCGAGATCGGCGTTGAGGTCGATCGAGGGGCGGTCCACGTCGTGGGTCATGTCCGTCCGTTCAGGCGGGCGCGCCGACGGGCGCGCGGCGTGGGGGCGACAGCGGATGCCGGGATGCGGTCGCTGGCGCGTGGTGCGGGCGTCGAGGGGCGGGCGGGCCGGCGCTCCCCGCGCCGAGTGGGGCGGGGGGACGTCGCGAAACCGGCCGACCCGCATCCGTGGAACTCTCCGCTGGCGTGCGGCCGGACCGGCCAGCCGACACTCAACGTAGACGATTGTTGAACGATCCGACAAGGGATGGTTGTGATCGCCGGCAGAACTCGGCTTGACTTCTGTCGCGCCGAGCCGGGCACCGGCGCGCTCAACAGAACAGGCGTGGCCATCGCACGATGGTCGCACCGGCAAGGGAGAACAAGCGTGGCAAGCGGTGCGGACGAACGGCTCGCGGCAGTGATCGACGTCTCCGGGCTGGCGGGTGACCGGCAACTCCTCGGGCGCACCAGTACCGCGGAGAGGGTGGCCGACGTGCTCCGCGACCGCGTCGCCGAGGGCTTCTTCCCGCCCGGCGCGAAGCTCTCCGAGGACAGCATCAAGGGAGCCCTGGGCATCTCGCGCAACACGCTCCGGGAGGCGTTCCGCCTGCTGACCCGCGAGCGTCTGCTGGTGCACGAGCTCAATCGCGGGGTGTTCGTACGCGTCGTGACGGTCGAGGACCTCATCGACATCTACCGGGTCCGCACGCTGGTGGAGTGCGCGGCGGTACGCGGCCTGGGCGAGCCCCCCTACCAGGGCGCGGTCGCCGAGGCGATGCGGGCGATCGAGGCGGCCGTCGTCGCCGGCGAGGAGGCCGCGCGTGGGCGCGCCTGGCAGGACCTCTCCACCGCCAACATCCACTTCCACCAGGGCGTCGTCGCGTTGGCCGGCAGCCCACGGTTGAACGACCTCATGCGCGGCGTGTTCGCCGAACTCCGCCTGGTCTTCCACGTGATGGCCGACCCGCGCCGCTTCTACGCTCCCTACCTGCCCCGAAACCGGCAGGTCTGGGAGTCGCTGGAGGCGGGCCGGGCGGCCGAGGCCGAGTCCCTGCTGGCCGACTACCTGGCGGACTCGCGCGGCCAGCTCGCGGGGGCGTACGCCCAGCAGATGGCGGACGGCTGAGCGGGCCGGCCGGCCCCCGGCCGGCCCGCGGGGAGGGCGCCTCGCGGGTGTCGACCGTGAGGCGCGCGACGTACGGGGAGCGAGGGACGGGCGGTAACGGGGGGCGGACGGGGTGACGGCGCCCGCCATCGGCGCCGCCCGGTCCGGGTGGTCGGCGGGCGTCGGGGCGGGTGCGGGGCGGGCGAGTGCCGGTCGAGGGTGGGCCGCTGCGGAGTGGGTCGCCCCCAACCCCTTGTCGGATCGTTGAACAATCCCCTAACCTCCGGTGCATTCTCCTCACGCCCCGTGGGGTCCCACGCGGAAGGCGGACGCATGCTCGTTCTCCTGGGCGTCCTCGTGGTGGTGATCGGATTCGCCACTCGACGCAATCCCCTGCTGGTCGTAGGAGTGGCCGGCATCGCGACCGGCCTGCTCGGCGGCCTGTCCCCGCGCGAGGTCCTGGCCGCCTTCGGCGACGGCTTCGCCTCCAGCCGAGCGGTGACGATCTTCGCCATCACCCTGCCCGTCATCGGCCTCCTGGAACGCCACGGCCTCCAGGAACAGGCCCGCAACCTGATCGCCCGGTTCACCAAGCTCACCACGGGGCGCTTCCTGGCCCTGTACCTCCTGCTGCGGCAGGTCACTGCCGCGCTCGGCCTGGTCAGCGTCTGCGGACCCGCGCAGACGGTGCGTCCGCTGGTGGCGCCCATGGCCGAGGGCGCCGCCGAACGCGCCCACGGGCCGCTGACCGACAAGGCCCGGGAGAAGGTCCGCTCCTTCTCCGCCAGCGCCGACAACGTGGGCCTGTTCTTCGGTGAGGACGTCTTCCTCGCCGTCGGCTCCATCCTGCTGATCACCGGCTTCGTCAACACCACCTACGGCACCCACCTGGAGCCCCTGCACCTGGCGCTGTGGGCCATCCCCACCGCGATCTGCGCCTTCGTCGTGCACGGCTGGCGGCTGCTGCGCCTGGACCGCCAACTGGAACGCGAACTGATCACCGCGAGCGCCACCCAGCCGAGCGCCACGGAGGCCGCGAAGTGATCAAGGCAGAGTGGTTCTACTGGCTCGTCGGCGCCATCTTCCTCGTGATGGCGGCCCAGATGGTCACCGACCGCAGCAACCCCAAGCGGGTGGGTACCGCGACGTTCTGGGGACTGATCGGCGCGGGCTTCGTCTACAGCTCCTGGGTCGTGGAGGACCGCGCCCCGGCCGAGCCGCTGGGCGTCGCCGTGTTGGCCATGGCCGCCCTCGCGGGCTTCGGCTTCACCGGACGCGGCGCCGTACGCACCACCACCGGCGCGGAGCGTACGGCGAGCGCGGCGCGCCTGGGAAACCGGCTGTTCGTGCCCGCGCTGACCATCCCGCTGGTCGCCATGGCGTGCGCGGTCGGTGTGAAGAAGCTGTCCATCGGCGGCGAACCGATCCTGCAAAAGGGCAGCGAGACCATCCTGGGGCTGGGCATCGGCGCCGTCGTCGCGCTGGCCGTGGGCATGGTGATGCTGCGCGAGAGGCGGATCGCCACCCCCGTCCACGCCGGGCGCTCGATGCTGGAGGCGATGGGTTGGGCCATGCTCCTGCCGCAGATGCTCGCCACCCTCGGCACCATCTTCTCGGTCTCGGGCGTGGGCGAGGAGGTCGGTGAACTCACCACCAAGGTGCTGCCGGAGGACTCCCTCTACCTGGCCGTGGCCGTGTACTGCGTGGGCATGTTCCTCTTCACCGTGATCATGGGCAACGCGTTCGCCGCCTTCCCCGTGATGACCGCGGCGGTCGGCTGGCCGGTCCTGGTGGAGCAGGCCGACGGCAACGCCGCGGCGGTGCTGGCCATCGGCATGCTGGCCGGCTTCTGCGGCACCCTGGTCACCCCGATGGCCGCGAACTTCAACATCGTCCCCGCCGCGCTGCTGGAGCTCAAGGACCAGTACGGGCCGATCAAGGCGCAACTGCCCACCGCCGTCATCCTGCTCGGATGCAACATCGCGATCATGTCGGCCGTGGCGTTCTGACGCGCCGGCGCCCGTCGCCCCTCCCAGGACCCCCGGCGGCTCCACCACCACGACCGCCCCGTCGCGCCCCGACACGCCCCACGCCCACCCCGACCGCTGACCGATGAGTGAGGACACGCGCCATGACCCCTGCCCCGCCGGAGCCGCGCCGCACGCCGCCCGGGACGGACGCGGCCCGACCGCGCCGCGTCCTGCTGACCGGGTTCGAACCCTTCGGCGGTGAGGTGGTCAACCCCTCCTGGTCGGCTGTCCGGCACGCCGCCGCGCGGCCCCTGCCCGGCGTGGAGTGGAGCACGGTCGAACTGCCCTGCGTCTTCGGCGCCGCCCTCGACGCGCTGCGCGCGGCCGTGGCCGCGACCGAGCCCGACGTGGTGCTGTGCGTCGGGCAGGCGGGCGGGCGTCCGGACGTGACCGTCGAACGCACGGCGGTCAACGTGGATGACGCGCGCATACCGGACAACGCGGGCGCTCAGCCGATCGACGAACCCGTCATCCCGGGCGGCCCCGCCGCCTACTTCGCCGCGCTCCCGATCAAGGCGTGCGTGGCGGCGGCGCGCGCCGCCGGAACGCCGGCCAGCGTGTCCCAGACCGCCGGGACCTTCGTCTGCAACCACGTCTTCTACGGGCTCATGCACCTCATCGCCACCGAACGCCCCGCCCTGCGCGGCGGCTTCGTCCACGTCCCGTACACCCCCGAGCAGGTGGCCGGCCGCGACGCGCCCGCCCTCGCGGTGGCCGACAGCGCCGAGGCCCTGCGCGCCATCGCCGCCACGACCGCCGCCGGCGTACCCGAGCTGCGCGCTGTGGGCGGCGCCACACACTGACCGGCCCCTCCACGCCGTTTCGTCCGTTGTCAGTGGGAGCGCCTACTCTGTGCGACGTGACTTCTCCACCCCCGGGGGCCGCTACGCCCCAGCTCAGTGGCCCGTCCCGGCCGGCCCCGGGACCGGCGGCCGACGAGGGCCTGGCCCGGCGGCTGCGCGCGCTCGCCTGCACGGCGCCGCTGCACGACCTGGACGTGCGCAAGGCCAACCTGGCGGGGGAGTACGGCGGGTACGCGATGGCCGAGGTGGCGCTGGCCGCCATCGACCTGGTCACCCTCACCATGGACTTCGACACCGGCGCCGACCACGAGCACATCGTGGCCCGGCTGCTGCCCCGGGTCGCGGCCCAGGCCCCCGGCCGGCCCACCGCCGAGCACGAGCGGGTGGCCCGCTGGGTCCTGGAGAACCTGATCAACGTCGGCAGCGTGGACCGCGGCTTCCGCGCGGTGTACGGAACCTTCGGCCCCGACGGCGGCTACGTGCGCCGGGACTACGACTTCAAGCTGATCGAGGAGGTCCCGGCCCCGGGCGGCACGGTCTACCTGCGCACCACCGACGAGGCGGTCAACGTCCTGGTCGGCGCCCTGGACACGGACGTCACCAGCGCGCAGATCGCCGCCGAGGTCAAGCTGGAGGTGCTGGTCAGTCGAGGCCGGCTCGCGGACGCGCAACTGGCCGCCGAGCAGGCCCGCTACCGGACCGTCCAGTACGCCGAGACGCTGCGTAGGACGCTGGAGGCCACCCGGCGCAACGTGCGCGCCGTCGACTGGCTGCGCGCCGTCCCCGACATGATCGCCGAGGCGCTCGACCACATCGCCGAGCGGTACCGACACGAGAACGCGATCCTGACCAACATCCGCAAGGCCCGTGACGAGGCGGTCGACCAGCGCGGCCCGGACCACAAGCGGCAGGCCGCCGAGCTGGTGGACATCGTCAAGGACTGCATCCGGCGCCACACCCAGTTGCAGTCGCGGCTGCTGGACGCGGGCCCCATGTTCCGCGCCGAGCAGGACCGGCAGGCGTTCGCCCCACCCGCCGCGCGCGCCGGCATCGACCTCTACGGCCAGCTCGTGGCGCCCCTGCTGCCCCTGCCCGTGGAGCGCGCCAGCCGTGTCACCGACGCCTTCTTCGCCCGTGGCACCGGCCTGCGCACACCCACCTCGGTGCGCGTCGGTGACCTGGTGGACCTGTTGCTGACCCCGCCCGTGGAGCGCGAACACCTGGGCGCCGAGATGCCCGAGCCCGACCTGATCGCCACCCCCGACGACAACCGGTTCAGCGAGGAACAGCTCGCCTCGGCCATGGAACTGCTCGACCTGCCCTCCGACGCGCCGCGCCGGCTGTCCGGGCTGCTCGCCGAGGCCCGCCGCCGCGACCCCGCGCTGCCCTACCTGGTCGCCCTGCTCGCGGTGCACGCGGCCAGCCCCCCGGTCGGCACGGCCTACCGGCAGGGCGAGCAGCGACTGCTGTTCGCCGTGGACGACGGCACCGAGCTGGACGACCACGAGTTCGGCGGCGCCGACCTCATCGTGGGCACCGCCCTGCTGGACGCCGCGGGCATGGCCGCCGACCGTACGGAGGTGGCGTGATGCCCGCCCCACCAGGCGGTACGTGGCCACGCGTGCGGCCCGCGACCGGGCCCACCACCCCGACGCCAGCCCCACCACCGCTCCGCGGCGCGCGCCCAGCCGGCCGGACCGCGCCAGGCCCCGCCACGTCGGCGCGTGCCGGCGCCACACCACCCACGACGCCGGCGCCCGACGCGCCAGCGCCGCCGACCGGCGGCCCGGCGCCCCGCCCCCTTGCCGCACGCGGGGCGGGCCCGCGCCGCCCCGC